>JAFATZ010000366.1 GCA_019243675.1 Ktedonobacteraceae bacterium
TCAATAAAGGATTTATTCTTCAAGCGGAAGAGGATATAATGGCAGATACTTACATTGACGTAACAAGCGAGGACTTTGCCGAGAAAGTACTCAATGCGGCAGAGATGGTCATCGTTAACTTTTCGATAGAGAACAGTAGCGCATGCCAGATTTTGGAACCAGAATTTGTAGCGATTAGCAAAGAATACCAAGGACGTATTACGTTTGCGAGGGTAAACTTGGAGGGGCAGGAAGCGCTTAGTCAACAGTGGAATATTGATGGCATTCCAACGCTTATTTTCTTCAAGGGTGGCAGAGAACTGTATCGTATCAGGGGTATCGTGATGCGTGACAAGTTGCGTCGCCAGATTGAGGGCATCCTATTATAAACCTAAGGTGAACATACAACATATGCACACTCTCTACCCTCTACTGTTACAGCCCTCGCTGCATGAGACAATTTGGGGCGGTCGTAGGCTAGAGCGCGACAAATGGAAACAGCTTCCACCAGGCAATGTTGCTATTGGCGAGTCGTGGGAGACGGAGATGAGTACCCTTGTTCAAAATGGTGCTTACGCTGGCCAGACACTAGGAAACCTCGTTGATCTCTTAGACAGCGACCTACTCGGTGAGCAACCGATGAGCATCTTTGGGAATCGTTTTCCTCTACTGGCCAAGTTTATCGATGCTAACTCACAACTCTCGGTACAAGTTCATCCAGACGATGCATATGCGGCACAGCACGAGGGCGGCAAGCTGGGCAAAACTGAGTTCTGGTACATTCTCGCAGCAGAGCCTGGTGCGAGTATTGTGCATGGCTTCAAGTCTACTACCTCCCGTGCAGAGGTGCAGAGCGCGATTGAGCATGTGACGCTCGATAAGTTACTGCACCAGGAGATAGTCTCTGTCGGTGACGTAATCTTTGTCCCTGCTGGTACCGTTCACGCTATTGGTCGTGGCGTAATGCTTTATGAACTGCAAGAGTACTCTGATATTACCTATCGCATGTATGATTATGGTCGCCTCACTGCATCGGGTAAGCCACGTGAACTGCATATTGATCGTTCACTGGATGTCTCACACTATGAAGTATCACGTCAGGTAAAGACGAAACCAGTAGTGCTAGAGGATACGCCGCTTTACATGAAGCGTTGCGTAGTTGCATGTAAGTACTTTGTGACATGCGAAGTAGTCCTGAGAACTTCGGGCAGTACTCAAGGGTCTCTAGCAGGCAAAACTGCAAGCAGTTGTATCATTCTTTCCTCGCTTGGAGCAGAGTTACAGGTGCAGTATGGTACGTCGTTGCGACACAGCGAAGCATTATCGCGGGGACAAACGATGGTACTGCCAGCAGCACTAGGCAACTATCGCATCGAGGGCAACGGCAACTTTCTCTTGTCTTATGTGCCAGAGTCTAGAGATGAGGCATGGATGTACTGGAAGACGAGAAACGAACTATTTGATCTTTAGTCCGTGTCAGCGTCGTACAACTCCTCGCGACTGAGGTTCCTTCGTTCGAGTTGCTCCTCATGTTTCACACATCGGGCTACCCAAGGCATCGCCTCCAGTCGCTTCTCGGGTATCGGCTTCCCATCGACGACACATTTCCCATACGTTCCCTGTTCTATGCGTTTGAGCGCCTGCTCCACCTCGGTCAGCAATGCTTGCTCGTTCACCTTTAGTGATTGTTCTTGTTGCATTTCCAGAAAATCGACGGCTGTGTCCTCAAAATCCTGAGGGCCTTCGCTGATCTCAACAGGATCAGTTGGCGTAGGAGTCGCTTGAGTCAAACCCGCTATCTGTTCTTGTAATTCTCTCTGTTTGGCCTGCAAACGTTCTTTCATGCGCGCTATATCAATCGCCATATTTTTTCATATCCTTACTCTCGACGACGCTTTTTGCGCTCCTGCTCTAAATCGGTGACAATGGAACCTTCGACGATTGGCCTCTCTGACTCGGGATCAACAGATGAAGAGGAGCGACGATAGGGATCAAAGCTCCGCTGCATACGATGTACCTCTGCTATTGTGCGCGAGATAGAGGTAGCCACTGTGCAGAGCAAGAGAGCTACATAGAGGATGCCCCATAGCGCGAGACCGACTAGCAGCGTAATTACACCACCTACAACCCCGTTGGCTATACCATAAGAGCGGCCATTGATATATGCCTCGTAGATAACCATAGCCCCAATGGGCAACCAGAAGTAGCGCACCAGCACTTGTAGCAGCCAGTACATAAAGTAGAATACGGCCCTCACTGGATCAGAGGGCATGTGCCAGTCGGGTAACAACTTTGGTCTATCTCTACTCACGTCACCGTTCTTTACACGAGTACTTTTGTTGCTCAGCTTAATACTGCTCTCACAGCATCGATGTGTGGTTCAACGACAACGCTACCAATCTCCTGTGCAATGCCAGTGACACTATCCTTGAGCAGATTGCCAGTGAGCACGCCGACCACACGATCATTACCCTTGATAATACCACGGGCAACAAGCTTATGCACACCGGCCAGCGTTGCGGCTGAAGCGGGTTCACAGCCGATGCCAGCGCGATCAATTACCCCCTTGGCCGCCAGAATCTCTTCATCGCTTACTTCTTCCACGACGCCATCACTCATTTCGATGACATGCCTTGCTCGCGCATAACTTACGGGATTGCCGATTTTGATAGCGGAAGCAACAGTGTGCGGCTCTACTACTTCTCGAGATGCGAAACTGCTCATAAAACTGCGGTAGAAGGGATTGGCTCCTGCCGCTTGAATCGAGGCGATACGTGGTATGCGCCCGATGAGTGAGAGCCGATATGCTTGCTGAAGAGCTTTTCCTATAGCTGAAGTATTGCCGAGATTGCCTGCTGGCAGCACCAACCAGTCAGGAGCATCCCAGTCGAGCTGCTGCAGCAGTTCAAAAGCTATGGCCTTCTGCCCCTCGATACGGAAAGGATTGAGGGAATTGAGTAGGTAGATGCTTAACTCGTCGCATACCTGCTCGACTAGGCGCATAGCGTCGTCAAAGTCGCCTCGAACCTGAATGGTTGTAGCACCATACGCCAGGGATTGGGCCAACTTACCAGGGGCAACACTCCCAGCGGGTAGAAAGACAATACTGCGCATTCCGGCCTGCGCTGCGTATGAGGCCAGAGAGGCGGAGGTATTTCCAGTTGAGGCACAAGCAACCGCCTTAGCCCCCAGTAGGTTGGCCATAGTTATGCCAACAGTCATGCCTCGGTCTTTGAAGCTACCAGTAGGATTTTCCCCCTCGTGCTTCAAGAAGAAGTCCTCTAAACCAGCATAGAGACCAATTTGTCTGTGGCCAGGACGATCTGAACCACAATTAGCTGTGCCGACGGGATAGAGTCCAGTATTGCCTTCCGGTCTACTCACGACGAAGCGTTCGGGAAGCGGTAGAACAAGTTCACGATAGCGCCAGACGCCACTGGCATCGAGCAGTGCATTTCCTCTACGGCTTGGCCAAGTAGCAAGACGTGAGGCACGTTCGTCAAAAAGTCGCTGCCAGGAGGCGCTACCTGTGGCAGCATCGGGGGTATTATCTAGCTGTTGACTTGACGAGGACACCTCGGCATCGAGCACACCCCCGCAATTGCAGCGGTAACGTGGCAGGGACATGACTTGCCCACCCTCTATCATGGGATAGAGGGCTGAGCATTCAACGCAACGCAAAGAGATTGACGATAATCCACTTAGTTCATCGGACTGCAACTCTTTTCTCCCCACGCTCATCTTCCTCCGGTCTGGCTGGAGACCAGCAGAATTGATCGCCATATCTCGCGCTTACTCCCTTTCTTGTACGACGGCGTGCGCGAATGACCCGTGCGCCGTTTTGATCAGCTCGTAAAATTTTGCCAGTACCAGAAATACCTGCCGCACGAGCAGTCTCTTGCATGGCATGCAGTACCCCGTGAAAATGAGAACTAGTGAGAGCAATCAAGGATGAGCCACCACCAGAAAGACAAGCACCGTGGGCACCTGCCGCAATCGCAGCATCAATGATATCAGGCATTGCAGGGAAAAGTGCTTGGCGGTATGGCTGGTGGAGGCGGTCCCTCATCGCTTCGCCAATCAACTCATAACGTCCTGTTTGCAATGCAGTAAGCAGCAATGCCACACGCCCTGTATTGAAGGTCACATCCGCTTTGGAATAGCTGGCGGGCAGCAGTTTTCGTCCCGCCACCGTGTCCATCGGGAATGAAGGAGTGAAGATGACGGCTTTGAGAACGTCTGGGAAGGGTGTTTTGATCGCGTGAATCTGCCCGTCTACATGGGTAGTGGCAACAAGGCCGCCAAGCAAGGCCGGAGCAACATTATCTGGATGATTACCAGCTTCGGCCTCAACTGCCAGAGCTAATAACTCCTCTTTGGGCATGTGTTTGCCACGTAGATGCAACAACTCATTGGCAGCCATTAATCCCCCTACTACTGCAGTGGCACTACTGCCCAGTCCGCAGCCGGGAGGAATATTAATCGACATGCGGATACGCACAGCAGGCAGTTTCACCCGACAGTGTTCAAAGAGTAGAGCAAAAGAGCGAAAGAACAGATTGTCCGGTCCGCTCGACAGGTCCTGACCTAGGACACCATGTATTGCAATGGTAGGCTGGAATGGGTCAGAGCCGCCTTCTTCTACTTCAAAGCGATTATACAATTGTAATGCCAGACCTAGACTATCAAAGCCGGGACCGAGATTAGCCGAGGTAGCGGGCGTGAGAACAGTAACTGAGACAGGTAATACCAGGGCCATCTGCGGCTACCTGCCTTTCTGATGAAGAGTGCATAGCTCATCCTTTCTTGAGAACAACTGGCAGTAAGAACATGCGGGAATACCCCCGCCGCCGTTTAACTGACAGTAAGGGGAGCGGTCCCCTATTGTCAGTTAAATGGCGGCAGGAGTTCCCATGCCGTCCTGTGCGATATAGATCAGGTCAGCATCGGTAACGTGCTTTTTGTGATCAGCGAGTTCGACGAAACGACGATAAGCGACTCTAAGCTGTTCGGCATTTAACTTATGCCCCAACTGGCGCAGACGTGCATCGAGGCCATGACGGCCTGAATGCTTGCCCAGCACCAGCCGAGTATCGGCCCACCCCACCGACTGAGGCGTCATGATTTCATACGTTAGGGGGTTCTTGAGCATACCATCTTGGTGAATACCGGCTTCGTGAGCGAAGGCATTCGCACCCACGACGGCTTTATTGGGCTGCACTGGAATGCTGGTCAAGCGGCTTACTAACTGGCTCGCGGCAAGAAACTCGTTGGACTGTATGCGTGTATCAACGCCGCCAAAGCAGTCGGGACGTGTGCGCAGGGCCATGACAACCTCTTCCACTGCTGTGTTACCTGCACGCTCGCCAAGTCCGTTGATCGTTACCTCAACTTGCCGCGCTCCGGCTTTAATAGCAGCAAGCGTATTGGCCGTCGCCAGCCCGAGATCGTTGTGGCAGTGGGCACTCATGGTCACATGCTCTATGCCAGGTACCCGTTGGCGTAGATAGCAGAAGAGGGCCTCGTATTCATGCGGTAGAGTATAGCCGACAGTATCGGGAATATTTACAGTGGTGGCCCCAGCTTGGATGGCGATTTCAAAGACACGACAGAGGTAATCCCAATCGCTCCTGGTAGCATCTTCTGCGGAAAACTCTATAGTAGCACAGAGATTGCGCGCATAAGTGACCATGGCTTTGACGCGCTCAAGCGCATCCTCCTGGCTGAGGCCTAGTTTGTGCTTAAGATGGATGTCAGAGGTGGCAAGAAACACATGGATTACTGGTTGTTCGGCTTCGCGTACAGCCTCCCAAGCAGCATCAATATCATTGATATTTGCGCGCGCAAGGCCAGCAACTGCGACACCATACACACGCTGGGCAATCGCTTTGACTGCCGCAAGGTCTCCTGGCGAGGCCGCCGGGAAACCTGCTTCAATGATGTCTACGTTGAGACGCACAAGCTGCTCAGCGACGAGCAGTTTCTCTTCCGTAGTCATCGTAGCCCCTGGTGACTGTTCACCATCACGCAGTGTCGTGTCAAAAATCTTTACTACCGCAGGGTCTCCCATGTTTGTATTTCCTCCTATGATATCATGCAAGGAGACGACTATCCTGGTCGTCTCGCTTCACTACTTCATTGTATTTGCATTCTTCTCGGCAACTTCTGTCTGGTCAGTTTTCTTCTGATCTGGATTCAACCAAGGCATCATAGAACGCAGTTCACGACCAACATGCTCAATCTGGTGCTGTTGGTTGGCACGTCGCATAGCGTAGAAACTAGGACGACCAGCCTGATTTTCGAGAATCCAGCGACTAGCAAAACTGCCGTCCTGAATCTCGTGTAATATCTTGCGCATCTCTGCGCGCACACGTTCATCAATCAAGCGCGGACCTGAGACATAGTCACCGAACTCGGCAGTATCGCTCACCGAATAGCGCATGTAGCTCATACCGCCTTGGTACATCAAATCAACGATCAACTTCACTTCGTGCATACACTCAAAGTAGGCGAGTTCTGGCTGATAACCAGCCTCCACGAGGGTTTCAAAGCCAGCCTTGATTAACGAAGTGAGGCCCCCACAAAGCACCGACTGTTCACCGAAGAGGTCGGTCTCGGTTTCTTCAGCAATAGTAGTACGCAACACACCCGCCCTCGTGCAGCCAACAGCACGAGCGTATGCAAGGGTCAGAGCTTCAGCATTGCCAGTTGCATCCTGATGAATAGCGAAGAGGGCTGGTACGCCTACTCCGTCTGTGAAAAGACGGCGCATCATATGGCCAGGAGCCTTCGGTGCTACCATAGCAACATCAATACTTGCTGATGGCACTATCTGTGCGTAATGTAGGCTAAAGCCATGGGCCGTCATCAGCATCTTGCCAGGTGCCAGTCCGGGTTTGATGTCGTGCTCAAAGACTTCACGATGATGTTGGTCGGGAATAAGCATCATGATCACGTCGGCCTGTTCAGCGGCTTTGGCAGGTGTCATGACGGGTACTCCGGCAGCTTCTGCTCGCTCTCGACTCTTGCTTCCTGCTGGTAGACCAACAACGACATCACAGCCATTGTCACGCATATTGAGGGCATGAGCATGGCCCTGACTGCCATAGCCAATGACTGCAATTCGCTTCTGTTGCATGAGTTCCAGATTTGCATCTGCATCATAGTAAATAGTGGTCATAGTGAAATTTCTTCCTCCATATCTGCAGAACTTTGACGTGTTATTGCAATATTACCAGAGCGAGCAAGCTCACAAATGCCATACTGCTCCAGCAGTGTGATCAGTTCGTCTATCTTCTCTTTACTTGCGGTCACCTCTAATAGAACTGTCTCTGGTGTGCTGTCAATAACGTGAGCACCGAAAAGACGACCACTCTCGATAATTTCGTTACGTGTTGTGATACTACTGTTGATCTTAATGAGAGCTAATTCACGCATCACAGAGTGTTGCCGGGTTACATTCTCTGCTTGCCGTACATCGACCAGTTTGCGCAACTGTTCCAGGAGATGATCGACAGCTACATCTGAGTCGGTCACTTGGGCGGTCACACGTATCACCCCTGGCCGTTCACTGCCTACGAGGGCAAGTGTCTGTGTGCTCGCACGACGACGGCGTAGTAATCCCACGACGCGGTCAACCGCTCCTGGACGGTCATCGACCAGAATGATCAAGGTATAGGTGCGCTCTTTACCTTGGGGCACACTACTTTGAGCTGCACGCTCAATAGGGGCAATAGAATGCGTCATGTTACGATTTCTCCTCCGGAACTTCTTTGATCATGTTGGTGATGGCTGAACCGGGAGCCACCATGGGAAAGACATTCGCTTCCGATTCAATCACGAAATCAATGATAACGGTGCCTTCTATCTGCATAGCGTGCTGCACAGCCGTCTCGATCTCTTCGCGCTGGGTGACTCGCATGCCAGTGACTCCGTAGGCATCGGCAAGCTTTACATAATCTGGTCCACTGATGGGCGTCTCAGAGTAATTATCTGCGTGGAAGAAATGCTGCCACTGCCGCACCATGCCGAGGTAGCCGTTGTTCATAATAGCCACCTTCACACTAAGTCCTTCCTGCTGCAGTGTGGCTAGTTCCTGAATGTTCATCTGAATACCACCATCACCAGCTACGACCCACACAGTGCTATCCGGCCAACCCATCTTGACGCCCATGGCGGCGGGCAGTGCGAAGCCCATCGTGCCTAGTCCACCCGAGGTGATATGGCTATTGGGCCGTGTCCAGCAATAGTGGCGTGCCGCCCACATCTGGTGTTGCCCCACATCGGTGACGATGATCGCTTCCCCATTGGTAGCCGTGCGAATAGCCTGCATAATACCGATAGGATCGGGAAGCTCGTTATTGCGCCGTACACCTTGCAGACGCTCATTGTCCCCTGCTTCCCATGAACGAATTTCCTCGAGCCAGACGTTTTTGTCGTCGGGAGCTACGACTTCGGTGAGAGCTGACAACGCTACTTTCGCATCGGCAACGATAGGTACTGTAGCTACCTTCACTTTGTGCATCTCGGAGGGATCGATATCGATGTGAATGATACGTGCATGAGGCGCAAATTCGCTCACCTTGCCAGTCACACGATCATCGAAGCGTAGCCCCACACCGATAATCAGGTCCGCTACTCCGATGGCTTCATTGACGTGGGCGGGGCCATGCATGCCAGGCATACCGATGTGCAGCGGGTGTGTATCGGGAAAAGCACTCAGGCCGAGCAACGTGGTAATCACCGGAATAGAAGTCTTCTCGGCGAACGCATACAGTTCGGCATAGGCGTTGGAGAGAATAACACCGTGACCAGCCATAATGAGTGGACGCTGTGACTGCGCAATTAATTGGCCTGCATGGGACAACAAATACGCAGCAGGACGAGGCGATACATGAAGGCATAGATACTCATCAGAAGTCATCGCGGCCAAGGGATGATAGTAGGCTTTAGCTTGCTGCACATCCTTGGGGACATCAATGAGCACAGGACCAGGACGACCACTACGCGCAATACGAAATGCCTCATGCACGATATCAGCAATCTCTTCGGTGTTGCGCACCAGGAAGTTGTGCTTGGTGATCGGCTGAGTGACGCCGAGTATATCTGTCTCTTGGAAGGCATCACGCCCGATAAGGGGCCGACCGACTTGGCCAGTGATGGCAACAACGGGCGTTGAGTCCATATATGCTGTAGCAAGGCCCGTCACTAGGTTGGTTGCACCAGGTCCACTAGTCGCGACACACACGCCGACTTTGCCTGTTGCTCGCGCATAGCCGTCGGCGGCGTGGGCAGCGGCCTGCTCGTGTCGTACTAGTACATGATGCAAGGTTGGATATGAAGTGAGTGCATCGTAGAAGGGCATAATTGTCCCACCGGGATAGCCATAGAGCAGCTCCACCCCTTCGCGCACAAGTGCCTCACAGAGAATATGGCTCCCTGCCAGTTCACGAATATCTTCTTCCTGTTGGCTTGTCTGATGTATTGTGCTCTGCTGTTGCATAGCTTTCGCAGCTATTGCCATAATTCCTCCTAAGAATACATGAGAATAAATGATGATAAAAAAGAGAACCCCCACAAGGGAGGTTCTCATCAGATTACCTTCTTTGGATTGGGCTGCTTCGTTGCTTCCCTAATCTCCCCGTAGCGTGTTTGCGGCTAGTTCCCTCGTTAGCCCTACCAGACTCTCAAGCCCAACAAGTCCGGTAAGGCGCGTAAGGAGGAGGCTAATTAATACGCATACAAGAAGAAGGAGATAAACAAGAAGCAGCACTACAAATAAAGAAACCGACGCAGATACGTCGGTTCTTACAAGAGTGATGCTAACAGCGGTGGCGGCCATAGCTGATATGCACATACACATTGCAGGCATAGAGCAAGGCATACGTTCAGCACCACTCTGATAAGCGGTCATTGCTATCCTTGTTGTACTAAACGTTGCTAACATAACTATACTCCACCAACTGCAAGAGGGGTTTTTGAAGTAGTCTCACCTGGTTGACACAAAAGCTACTACGTCATCTTTGCCGGAACACTTTGTATCACGCGTTTCGCTGCTTCAAGCACCCTAAAGAATATATTGCTACTATAGCTTTGTTCTATCAATTTGTCAACCACTCATCACCCCTTCTAGGCTAAATTCGGAGAAAGCATACATCAACACACAGCCGCTTATGTACAGAAGTGACATGCTTTCCATCCTTTGGAGCGAAAGAGCAAGCAGAATCCTTAAGAGCGGGAGCTAACAGTTTAACTACAACGCTCATTTATACAAACAATAAGCATATATTTGAATAGTATGGTGTTAGTGTTCTTATTCTGTCAAGGTGTAGAAGAAAGTACTAGATGCGCATGGCAAGATTGCGTAATAACTCTATCTTTGCTATTGTTAAGTTTATTAATCGGCTGTCAAGCTTTTATAGAGGAGCTTTCTGTTGAAAAGTGGGGTAGTGGGAGATACCTCCTAAGGACGACAGCTCCCATGAACCCTGCTCGCAGGGATCGGGTAATGGTGATAAGACTTTTTGAAAGGCAAAAGTGCTAGATGCAAGGCTTAATTTTTGTAACTTGGGAGAGATATTTAACCGAGCACTTCGGCGAGAAACTGCTCTATGCATACCGTGCCGCCCTTGGAGAGACGGCGGCAACTGCACCTCTGGTGAGTCGCGTCTATGATGATGAGACTTTGCTAGCCGGAGTGAGCATGGCTAGCAAACTCACCCGTCTGCCTGCTGATGTTTTACTGCAAGAATATGGCCGCTACTTCATGATAAACGGCTTGACAAGACATCTTTGTATGTACCTTCTTGCCCAAGTGCATAGTGGCCGTGACCTTTTGCTGGCAATGAGCAATGCACATGCCCAGATGCATCTTGCCTCCGAGGCAATGACTCCTCCCCTCTTTAAATATCTGCTTTCCTCCAATAGTCCACATGAACTTGTGTTGCTCTACGATAGCCCGCGCCAATTGTGCCCAGTGCTGCTAGGGGCAATCGAGGGAGCAGCACAACGCTATGGCGAGACGGTGCGCATTCGCGAGGCTACATGCATGAGGCAAGGAGCATCAGTATGCCGTTTTGAGATACGCTTCTTCCGCCAAGCAGTTGACCAAGGGCAACAGCCAGAGGCATTTGAACGTAGCACCCACTGGAAAGTGCAGCAGCAATTGGCTCAACTCGTTCTTAAGGTGTTGCCCACCAAAGACGGGCTGACACTGACCCACTTGCAGCGTGTATTGCAACGGCACCTCACTAACCCACAACACGTACGCCCCAAGGTCTTGCTTGATGCGCTCAATCACCTGCAACATGCAGGTTTAGTCTCTAGCACAGCCAACCAGCCCGGCGATAATCTCACCAGCCGTCGCTACTGGCGTGCTCCACAAGGAAATTCATGAGCTAAACAGGGTTCGTAGGGGCGGTAAGTCTGCACCCACCCTACTGGAGCTTAATATTTGTAGAAATGCTGGAGTGCTTCTTCCTCTGGCGATTTCTCTTTGAAGAATGCGCACTCGTCGCGTTTTACAGCTATATAAGACGTTGCTAGTAGCGGCCCCAACGCTTCTTTGAGGACTGTATCGCGCTCCAGTTCGTCAAGCGCCTCATCCAGCGTTGTCGGTAGACGACGAATGCCCCGCCGCTCACGCTCCTGGTCACTGTAGTTCCCTGGATCAATGTCTTGCGCCTCGCCTGCGTCGATATGGTTCTCAATGCCATCAAGTCCTGCAGCAATAAGAGCACCCAGCGCTAAATAGGGATTTCCACTATGGTCTGCACACTTCAGCTCAAGGTTGATTGAGTCGGCTTCTCGACCCCAGAAGACAGAGGGTACACGAATAGCCCCTTCGCGGTTATCATACCCGTAGGCAGCATACGCGGAACTCCAGAAGTGAGGCAGGAGGCGACGGTACGAGTTGGGGCTACCACACGTAATAGCAACCAAGCCACGAATGTGACCCAATACACCACCGATGAAGTATTTCCCCAACTGACTGAGTACACCACGCTCAGAAGCATCATAGAAGAGATTTTTGCGTGTATTTTCCGCAGTTCCCCACAGACTTATGTGAATATGAGCGCCACTACCTGCCTGATCCAGGAACGGCTTGGGGGCAAATGATACAAACAGATCAAAGGCAAGGGCCACACCGCGTGTTGTCTCGCGCACAAGGCACACATGATCGGCAGCTCTCAAGACGGGAGAGTGATGAATAGACAGTTCTTGCTGGCCAGGGCCTAGCTCGCTGTGATACAGTTCAATGGAGATACCTTGTGCCTCCAAGGCCGTGAGAATGGCATCGATCACCTCGGCCTGCTCGTCCAGACCAATAGTGCTGTAGCAGAGGCTGCGATCTGCTGGTACGTACTTGCCCATTTCTCCGCGTGCGAGATAAAACTCGTGCTCAACGGCGGCCTCAGCGCGCATGCCCTGTTCAGCGAGCCTGCCAACCATACGTTTCAAGAACGTACGCGGACACGCCTCCCACGCTATTCTCTGTGTGCGCATCATGTCACACATCATGCTAGCGCAATTGGGGACATATGGCAGCATTACGAATGTTTCTGGATCAGGAACAAGACGGAATTCGCCGACAGGTCCCATCCCCTCAACTTGAGCGAGTGTCTCAACGCCGGTAAAAGCCTGCATAGCAAGCGTCTGTCCAATTCCCTCCCGCATGCGAGTAGCTAGTTTCGCGGCGTGCGTTGTCTTGGCACGAATGATGCCACCGTTGTCGCAGTACAGGAAGCGCACAAGCCGTATATTTGCGCTCTGTGCTCGTTGGACTACATCATAAGCATTCATCAGCGCGATCCTCTCTAATTATGTTGATGAGAAATATCATATCACATTATCGGGTGGAACTGGCAACCGCTGATGCCTTTTTCTGTCAGAATGGCAAAGCACCACACTTCCTGCTGCTATGGAGTTGGCTTAGGTGTTGGCATCGGTGTGGGCGTCGGGGTCGGTGTTGGCTTAGGCGTTGGGGTTGGCGTGGGTGTCGGGGTCGGGGTCGGTGTGGGTGTCGGGGTCGGGGTCGGTGTGGGTGTCGGGGTCGGTGTTGGCTTAGGCGTGGGTGTATTTGTAGGTGTGGGTGTCGGCGTGGACTCAGGTGTAGGAGCATGCGTCGCACCTGAAGTGGGCACACTCGTCGGTGAAGGCTGCGACGTCTGCGTCAACGCCGATCCCCCAGGGGTCCTTCCCACAGTGACTGTTGAGGCAACTCCATTGAACGCTGCTACTTGCTGTCCGCTTCTTTCTGCTGGTGAGTAAAACAGTAGGAAGAATGATAGCACAACCAACAGGCCAGCAGAGACTCCTGCGACAAGGAGCAGGGCAGGAAGATATCTCTTCTGTTCAGCAGGAGGTGGCGCTATAGGGTCTGACTGGGGTTTTGAAACGGTAACACCCAGTCGCGGCGCGGGAAAAGAACCAGAGGGCACGGCAGGGTCAGGAGTGGCACCGTCCATCAGCTCGGTACTCCAGGGATTTTGCGGCGCGTAGGAATTTACTTGTTCTGCAGGAGAGGATGTTTGGACAGTAGATACTGGCATTGTAGGCGGTGTAGTATACTTACCTTGTAGTCCCCTTTCCAAAGCAGAGAGAAAAGCTCCAGCACTTGCGAAGCGCTCATCGGGTTTTTTAGCAAGCCCCTGTAAGATCACGTCTGCCGCTGGAGCTGGCAACTCGTGGCGCAACAGGCGGGGAGATTGTGGAGCAGTGTGCAATATCAACTCCAAGGCAGCAGCCACCGAAGAGGCAGCGAATGGCACCCAGCCCGTAATCAATCGGTAGGTCATCGCAGCAAGCCCATACACATCAGTTGCAGGGCCTACAGGCTCGTTAGTGATCTGCTCTGGAGCCATATAGCCAGGTGTACCCATCATCTGGTTCGTGTTGGTCAAGGTACTAGCGCTCACATCGAAAACTTTGGCGATACCAAAATCGGCTAGATAGACATGATCATTCTCGTCGATCAGTACATTAGCTGGCTTCAGGTCACGGTGAATAACATTATGCTCATGGGCATAATCGAGGGCAGCAGCAATCTGTTTGACATAGTAGAGTACCTTTTCCAGAGCCATAGGACCTTGTTGTAGACTATTTGCCAGCGTACCTCCTCTGATGTAGGGCATGACCATATAGATGCGGTCGTGGTCTTCGTCTACCCCAGAAGAATAGATCGATAGGATGTTGGGATGCTTCAGCCGACTCAAGGTCTGAGCTTCGCGCAGGAAGCGCTTGGTGATCTCACGCAGCAAGGGGGCATTTGGGCCTATCGGGGGTATAAGAACTTTGATTGCTACTTCGCATCCAGATTCGTCTGTAGCCAAAAAAACAGCTCCCATACCCCCAGTGCCGAGCAATGCTTTCACCTGGTATCCAGCGATCACTTGCCCTATCAGACTTTCAGGATTAGTTGGCACGTTTTCTCCATTTACGAGGAATGCATCAAAGTTCTTCTATACACAATCTTACACAAGGATACTACTTATTATGACATTGTCAATAGCTAAAATTAACTGTTCCGGCGATCCATAGCCTTTTCTTCTAAGGAAGAGGCTCAGAAATTAGCTGGTCGCCTGGGCAATGATCTCATCGTCGCTCACATTGCCCTTGATTGTTGCCTGCCCGACGAAGAATATGGCGACGGCCACGATCAGCGAAAGAAGGCCAATACTGCCAATCCACACATCCCACTGTGCCGTGTTGAGCTGCCCGATCCACGGGCTGATAAACGTCACAATCACACCGATAGCACTAGCAATGAGTCCCAACGCTGAACAAAGGTAAAAGACCCAGTCGGGAGCTAGACGAATACGGGTAAACGTGTCATGGTACTTGTAGCGAATGATGATCACGTCTACAAAAAGGATCACCATAGAGACACACCATATCACGGTTACTGCAGCCTGAAGAATATTGTAAACAACCGTCGAAAGATCGGTCGGTGAAAATCCGGTCCTGAGGGTATAGGGCACAATGATAAACGTCAACGCCGTGAAGAATGCCGCAATAATGCTCTGTACAAGCACCGCAACCCAAGGTACCTTGTTAGCGTTGACCTTACTCATCACCGTTGGTAAGCGACGATCCAGGCCGGAGACGAAGAGCAGTCGCCCGAAAGAGTAGTTGTAGACAGCCGTAGTAAAGATGAAAAAACCGATGAAGATGATGTTGACAATCGCTCCCAGCACATGGCCAGCAACGCCAAATCCTTGCTGCACGGCTGTGGCTACAGCGGCAGGGCTACCGTACGTGGATGAAGGTGCAGCCGTCATCACACCGAATGTTGCAATGAGATAGGCCACCATGACCACAACTGATCCCCAGAGCAGATAGCGTGTGATGGCACGTACATTGGTAATCTCGACGCCCATGTTCAACGGCACCTCAATGCCTAACAAGGCGAGGATTACGAGACCAAAGAAAGTCCAGTTCTTAGGAGTCAAAGTCCAACTACTGGCTACATAGCTGGTCTGGGAGGGATGTCCGTTCAGCAGCCAGAGTACTCCTGCCAAACCAATCAGCACAATTGCACCGCCATAGGCTAGGAAGACGATGTTGACGAAGTTCTGCGTGACACGGAAGCGTAAAACTGAGAGGACAAGGGAGCTAGCGATGACTGCGATAATTATCACACCCTGCTGCCATGGAGCTTGCAACCAGTTACTATTGAGCTGCTGGACGAATGAAACCACGGCATCACCACTGACGATCATCACAAGGATACCAGGCCACCAAGCGCAGAAACCCGCGAAGAACCCCATGAACGTTCCGAAAGCTTTGTGGGTCCACACGTAAATAGAGCCTTCTCCAGGAAACATTAGGCCAAGCTGTCCGGTGACGATAGCACCAGGGATGAGGAAGGCGATGAAACCCAGTATCCAGTAGACATAGGCTGCTGCACCTGCACCAGCTATAACGGCTGCATTCGTGATGAACAGGACAATCGCTACAAAGATAGCAACCATATCGAATGAGTGTAAGACTTTAGGGAGAATACCAGCGGCGATACGCTCAGAGCGTAAGACGCTACTGTCTGCTGTTGTTGTCATCTTCTCGATCACTCCTTCACGTTCTCTTTTTCACGCTGTTTTGTCGTAGTGTTCAGCGCATCGAAGACACGCTGCTGGATAAGAGCGCTACGTTTTTGTGTCGCGAATGCATCGATAGTTATTTCAATCTCGGAAATCTTTGCTTCGAGCTGATGTAATACATTACGCATCGTGGCTATGAACTGTTGCTGCTCTTGTTGTAGTTGTGTGTAGTACTGTGCTTGTTTCACTGCAGTGTTGTAGTGACCAAGCGCTATTCTGGCTGCATTGTCGTTGCTCTGTTGCACCGCCTGCTCTGCCTTTTTCGACCAGGTCTCTGCCTCCAGCATGCGCTCCTTGCTACGCTTTTGTTGCTTGTGACTCTCAGCAATTGCCATAGCAACTTGTGTCTTGACCTGTACCAATTGGTTACGCATATCAAGCAGCAATTGCCGCAGCATCTTCTCTGGATCACTTGACTTCTCAACAACACTAGTGAGATTGGTGCGCAGCAAGGTGAGCACTCGTTCCAACAAGTTCATGTACGCTCTCCGTCATAAATAATTGTTCTGCTACAAGCGAAAAATACCTATACAGATACCCTCGAACCATGCGCCGAGCATGGTTCGAGGGTATCTGAAGGATCACCACTACTTGTTGTCCGTCAAAGACTCAACGCTATTGTTCGCGCTGGGTGACTTGGTACCGTTGGCGCTATTCTGGTTGTCGGATAGCGCGGGAATACGGTTGATGAGGTCAGCGACAGGCATACCGCTGAGCAATTCAAAGAGCGCGGGAACCTGTGCCGCCATGTTCATGATGTCGTTCGTAATACGACTAGCTCCCATGCCATTATTGCTACTGTCGCCAGTAGAGACAATTGTTACCTTATCAACCTTGCTCAGTGGCTCGGCAAGAGCACGGACGATTTCGGGCATGTTAGTGAGCAGTTTATCCACTACAGCCGCCTGATTGTACTCGTGGTAGGCAGCGGCCTTGATCTTCATGGCCTCCGCTTCGGCACGGCCTTGAGCGAGGGTGACCTCCGCTTCGGCTAAACCACGGGCACGGGTGATCTCGGCTTCTGCTAGACCGCGTGCTCGATTCGCCTCAGCATCACCAAGACCACGCGCCTTAGCTGCATCGGCTTGACCTTGAGCTTCGAGAATGAGGCGCTGGCGCTCAGCTTCGGCTACTATCTCAATACGGCGGCGCTCGGCCTCCGCCGCTTTTTGAATAGTCGCTTGCAGTTCCAGTTCACGGCGCTGGATCTCAGCTTGCTGCACCTTAATCTGTGCCTGCTTCTCTACCTCGGTGACTTTTACCTGCTCGGCTATGACTTGCTGCTGCACAACGTTTGACTGAATATCGTAGGACTTGTCGGCTGTGGCCTGTTGTTTCTTCACCTCAGCCTCAAACTCGGCTTTCTTCAGTGATAGGTTACGCTGTGACTCGGCCTGCAGTGCCAGCGATTCTGTCTCAGCCTTGACGCGCTCCTGGTCGGCCCGCGCTTTGGACACCGATGCTTCGCGTGAGGCGTTAGCTTGCTGTATCTGCGTATCACGCTGGGCGAGTGCTCCGGCGATGTCGGCCTCTTTGCGGATAGAGGCAATCTGTGGACGACCCATGTTCGTGATGTAGTCGTTTCTGTCACGCACATCTTTAATGGTGAAGGAGATGACCTCTAGCCCCATCTTCTCCATATCCGCTGTGACGGTGCGCAACATCTTCGAGCCAACGTTTTCAGGGTCTTTGACCAACTCTTCGACAGTGAGCTGCCCAACAATACCGCGAAGATGACCTTCCATGACCAGCCGGATCAGATTCTCGCGGTCGTCCTGAGTTTTGCTCAAAAATTGTTCGGCAGCAGTCCTGATGCTCTGTTCATCGGAACGTACTTTGATCTGAGTGACGGCTTCAACATTGACTGCAACCCCCTGAGTTGTATAAAGGTCCTGCGGGGGTGCCACGTCAAAGGACATCAACTCAAGTGAAAAATCCTGAGCGCGCTGGTAGAGAGGCACGACAAAGTGTGACCCTCCTGTAATCACTTTTGTGCCACCTGCACCGTAGACGATGAGGGCCTGGTTGGGTCCAACTTTACGTAACAGACTGCCGACAATTCTGAGCAGAGCAAAAACGACAACGACTAATGTAACGACTCCGATAAGCAGTAGCATAGTGTTTTACTCCTCTTGTATATCTTTTGGTAGAACAAGTTCCGAATTGGCTCCTACATAGGACTCCCAGTTATCAACCTCGGCAACACCGCCTTGGTAAGCGATGACGATGACTTCCTGGCCACGCTCGATGCGTTGTCCATCGCTACTGCGTGCCGCAATGCTCTTACGCATGCCGCCTGGAGAAACATAGAGTATTTCACCCAGTCCATTCTGCTGTATCGTAGTGCTCACTCGCCCCAACAGGCCAGTGCGATCTGATACATCTTGCACTGTTGCTCCTTCACTCGCGCCGAAGACACGGCCAATGAACATGAGCAGCAAGAGCGCAAGAACACAGCCACTCACAATGGCTAGCAACAGAACGAGTGGCAGCAGGAGCGAAGTAGTAGTGTGCAAGACGTAACCGAAAAAGCCAAATCCTAGCAGAAAAAGCACAAGAGAGGTGGGATTAATGTAACTAAACAACGAGAAGTTGTGTGTAGTGGTCGTAATATGCGGTCCCTTCACAAGATGTGCTGGCACCGTCGTATGCCCTACATGTAGATGAGGTGCTGCTCCATGTCCAATGCTATGTCCATGACCCAGGTTCCCCAGGAAACCCGCGACTAGCAAGAAGAGCAGTCCAAAGAGGAAACAGGCAATGAACATAAGTGATAGTGGATCAGTTGCCATGAGTATGCTGCCTTTCTGGTCATCTGCGGTAGCTCTACCTACAGGACCAGCCTGTACTAAGGCAAGGGCTAGAGCCTCACCCCCACTATATAGTAAACGCCGAACAAGTGGAAATTACAACATTAATTTATTACGGTCGTATCACTGTTGTGCTTGGTCATAGCGTTGACCATCGTTTCGAGTTTCTCTAGTGGCAAGCTCATTAACTGGTTAAACAATTTTATATAGCGACGTGGTTGCTCAGTCTCGGCAAGCTGCAGAAGCAGAGGGCGTAGGGCCGATTCCGAATGCCACTCTTCGGCGTTTGCTAACAGCCACGTTGTGAGCCGCTCCCCCTCGTGGTCCATCGTAGTAAGCAAATCGACGCTAAAACCAGGTGGATCAGCGACCAAGTAGCTGGGGTGTATCTTGAAGAAGCGGGCCAGTAGCTCACGGCTAGTGGCTGTGAGATGAACTCGTTTTCCAGCCTCTAATTGAGAAAGGTATGCCTGACTGATGCTCTCGTTCAGTTCCTCCTGCATTGCTTTGACTACTTCAACCTGTGTCATTGGCCTATTCAAGCCTCGTAGCTCTCCCTCCACCTCACGCAAATGCTTAATTTTCTCCGCCAAGTTCATCATCTCTCTCCTTCATAGCTATTTGCTATATTCAAATATAGCTGATCACTATAGCCTTGTCAAGATGGGGAAAAAATAGGAAATGAGTTTCACTTTTTGGTACTGGAAGAATTTCTTTGACCTTATTGTAGCTGCTGGGCCAGCAAGTGCTTCTGGACTTTGCCCAACGCGTTGCGGGGTAGCGTTCGTGCAAAAATGATCCGACGCGGCTTTTTATAACTGGCCAGTCGCTCACGACAGAAGGCGATGATTTCACCATCGTTGAGGGTACACCCCTCTCTCGGTACAATAACAGCGACGACCTGCTCGCCCAGATCGCTGTCAGATAGCCCTATAACGGCAACTTCGGCGATAGCGGGATGGCTTTCCAATACATCTTCGACCTCACGAGGATATATGTTGTAACCTCCACTGATGATCAATTCGCGTGCGCGACCAGTAATCGTATAGTAGCCATCAGCACTACACCAGCCCAGATCGCCTGTCTTAAACCAGCCATCAGGCTCAAAAGCTTCAGCGGTGGCCTCCGGTCGCTTCCAGTAACCGGAGAACACATGCGGCCCCCTCACTTCGATCTCACCAGTCTTGCCAGCGGGTAGCGGCTGACGGGTCTGCACATCAACAACACGCGCCTCCTGGCCGGGAAAGGGGCCGCCAACGCTTCCAGCGCGGCGCTCTCCATCGTAGGGGTTGGTCAGATTCATGATGGTTTCTGTCATACCATAGCGCTCAAGGAGAGTTTGCCCGAAGAGACGCTCGAAATCGGAGAACAATTGCGAACTGAGCGGGGCCGAGCCTGAGACAAACAGGCGCGGCAGATGTGCAGGTACGCCCTGCTTTTCCGCTTCCTTCACCAGACGCGCATACATGGTTGGTACGCCAAAGAAGAGGGTGATGCTCGGGTCGGCATGCAGCCTAGCAAGAATATCTGCCGTCTCGAATTTAGGCCGCAGCGTGACCCTGGCCCCCGTATACAGCGTTCCATGCATGCCGACCATTAAGCCATGTGTATGAAATAAAGGGAGCGCCAGCAGCAAATGATCGTTCTCTGTCCACTTCCAAGCGGTCGTGACAGCCTCAACGTTCGCCACAAAATTACGATGGCTGAGCAGTGCGCCTTTCGAGCGGCCAGTAGTCCCCGATGTGTAGCCAATTACCGCTGATGCTTCGGCCTTGGGCATTGCAAGTTTCCCACCCCCACCGCGCATCATAAAATCCGCGAAGGCTATAATCTCACTACTCCCAGTTGGAGACGGACTAGCTGTTCCGTCTCCAACCACAAGCGCCGTCAGGTCGGGCAATTCCAAGCGCAGCAATGCCTGTACCCCCACTGAACTGGTGACGCAGAGCCGCACACCAGCATCGGTCAGGATATGGCTCAACTCTACCTGCTGGTACTGTGTGTTGACCAGCACGACGATTCCACCTGCCAGATGCGTTCCAAGATAGGCTACGACAAAAGCTGGGCAGTTCTCAAGGAACAGAGCAACGCGATCTCCCGAAAGCAAGCCCCACACTCTTAACGCCTGTGCAAAGCGCTCAATCTCAGCACACAGTTTCCCATAGTTCCATGACTGCTCAGCGAAGGAAATAGCTGGCCGCTCCGGTTGCCGCTGCGCGTGCTGAAACACTGCTTCGACGATAGAATGTATCTCAATCATATAAGATCATAGCACTTCTGTTCCTCTTGATGTATCACGAACTTCAAAGCCGAGTGCCTGAAGTTGATCGCGCAACTGATCGGATAACTTCCAGTTGCGTGCCGCTCGTGCCTCGTCGCGCTGGCGCACCAGCGCATGTACCTCGTCGCTGAGCACACGTGGTGCTTTGGCTTCCACCGTGTTGAGGCGCAGTCCAAGCACACGATCGAAGTCCAGAAGCAAGTGACGGCGCTCCTGTGGCGCAATCTTGTTATTGCGCGCCGTCTCGCGTGTAATAACAAGGGCTGTAGGCAAGTCCAGATCATCGTTGATCGCCTTGTGAAAGGCTTGCTGTACCTGTTGCGCTTCTGCCGACCACGCAGCCTGTGACGAAGTCGTGGGCAACGCAGCGAGATCAGCGCGTAGATTGTTGAGAGCGTGTTGTGCTGCTGTAATCGACTCGTCAGTAAAGTTGAGCTTCGAGCGATAATGAGCTGTTAGTAGCAGGTAACGGTAGGCCATCGGGTCGATGCCTTCTTCTTTCAACGTGCTTACCAGGATAACATTGCCCTTTGAGCGTGACATCTTTATCGAGTCGTCCTCGTTTGCCTGCGCGTCAGCCTTCATCTTGCGGTTGCCTAGGATCAGGAACTCGCCATGCACCCAGAAGCGCACCGGAGGATGACCATTGGCTCCCTGGCTCTGCGCGATCTCATCTTCGTGATGGGGAAAGACGAGATCAATGCCGCCTGTATGAATGTCGAATTGTTCGCCCAGGTACTTGGTTGCCATCGCTGAGCACTCAATGTGCCAGCCGGGGAAGCCCAGACCCCAGGGACTCTGCCAGCTCATCTGCCGACTCTCATCGCCACGTTTCCACAATGCGAAATCCTCGGGTGCATCCTTATCCTCCGCGATCTCCATCTGTTGGCGTCCGTGCCCACCTGCGCGCAAGTGCTCGACCGTATTGCCGGAGAGCACGCCATAATCGGCAAAGCGATTCACATCATAGTAGACGTTGCCGTTGACCGCGTAGGCTAAACCACGCTCAATCAAACGTTCAGTCATCGCCAGCATCTCAGGAATATGATCGGTTGCCTTAGGACTAAGATGCGGCGGCAGAATGCTTAGTTCCGCTGAGTCCCTCATGTACTGCTCGGTGTAGTAGGCGGCTATCTCGTAGGCTGAGCGACCCGTCGTGCGTGCCGCGTGCTCAAGTTTATCCTCGCCGCTCTCTTCCATATCATTCTGCAGGTGTCCGACATCGGTAATATTGCGTACGAGGTAGACGTCATAGCCATTGTACTCAAGCATACGGCGCAGCCAGTCGGTCATGACAAACGTGCGAAAGTTGCCAATATGAATATCTTTATAGACCGTGGGGCCACAGGAATAGATGCCCACTCTGGGTGGATTGAGCGGCTGGAACTGCTCTTTGTTGCGTGCCAATGTATTATATAGGTAAATCGGTGTCATAGTCATGAATAGATTCTCCCCTGGTAAGGTAGTATAGACGCAAAGTCTGGAAAAGAGGTGGTAGCTCAGGCGCAGGAACGTGCGGGGAAAGAGCGATACTAGCTGGAAAGCACGCCATAACGTTCACAGAGTGCTGAGCTACTCATGCTTCCTCTGTGAACGCATAGACAGGTGCAATAATGCTCTTGGTAATTCTGACGGCTCACAATTCGCTCCGATAATGCCAGGGTCATATTTTCTAACACTAGTATAGCATAAATTTTATGCGATGAGTAGCGTTAAAGTTGGTAATCGCCGAGCCAACGTACCCATGCCACTTGGCCTTGTATAGTAGCCCACAAACGTGCATCGGCAGTCCATAGATCACACTTTTTGCTGTGCGCAAGTGCAAGGTAATGGGCATCATAGGTAGCTGGTAGACCAAATTGATGTGCTAATTCTAATGCCTGTAACCCAAGTGACGCCTCTTGAGAAAAATAGAGTGACAACTCCGAAGTCATTAATCTGGAAAATATTTCCTTCGCTTTGGGCAGATCTATTTCATCTCGACGCGCACGCCGATAGAGAAGGTTAGTTACTTCATAGGCAAGCAGAGCAGGCACGTAGATGACAACATTTTTAGCCGTCCAGTCTGCCAGCAGGCTTAATGCTTTGTCTGAGTCCTCCTCATGAATTACCCATTTGATTACCAAACTCGCATCAACAACTACCTCACTGCTCATAACTGGTCTAACTCCCTTGAACGCTCTTCGCGCATCTCATGAATGATCTCTGCTGAGTCACTGAAAGGCCGCTCCTTACGTTCTTGCATGATCTCCTGGCTGATACGCAGAAATGCATCGAGCGTTTTGCGCGTTACAGGACGCACGGTTCGTGTCATCTCCGCTTCTTGTGGGACAACAGACTGCAAAATCCGTCCAAGGTATTCGCCAATAGAAAGGTCTTGTTGGTCAGCGGCCATTTTAATTCTACGTCGTAACTCTGGGCTAACGTCAAAAGTGATGCGAGAGCGTTTAGGATTCTGTGTCATACTATCATCTTTGTCATCGAAATTCCGTTTCCATGCTGTCATAGGTCTCATCCTTCCTTCAGTGTCTTTTACCAGTTTTTTCACCTTACACTATAATTACTTCTTTGTCAACTTGTGTAACTTACTAATTTGGCGACAATATGACGATAGAACAAAATAATATAGAAATAAACGATTGAAGATATCCTTTTTGGGGTACTATATATGTACTATGGTAACCCAACTATCCGCATATCCTGTGGGTGCTCTACGAGGAAGCGATACTCAATTTTCTGTTCTTCATCGGCAGCCAGAGTAAACTGCCAGGTCAGCAACTCCAGCTTCGTACGCTCCATCGGCTGTGGCTGGATGCTCTGCACTTTAACGCGAGCACGTTCATGTTGCGAAACAGGGAGGTGATCACGAATAATGACCTGTTTAAGAGAAGAGGTATAGTTGTGGACGGTGATGCGATAGGCATAGGTGATCCGGCGAACATCGCTCTGTAACAACATACCCTTATCGACGGCGCGCTCAATCAGTTCTCGTTTGACCTTAATGCCATCGCCGAGACCCAGAAAGACTTTGAATTTCTCAGTGGGTTGCGTAGTCTCAATCTGCGTTGTACCCACGTATTCACCACCTAGGAAGATACTCGCCTCTCCATGTAAAAGAACCCGTTCAGTGGTGTTCGTAATGGTCGCTCTCAAGTGTGCATGCTCCTCAAGCGCAGGAGCACTCACGTAATCGAACGTACAGGGTAGACTATCGAGTGCAATGGTGCTCTTGTGGGGAGAATTGTCGGATGGGATATCCACCGAGCGACCCGCACGGAAGACAAGAGCAGTTCCTGTGTGCTCAACTGTGGTGGTGGCTATGCTTGCCGGAGCAAGTGTAGCCGCTAAAGGATCATTACTCTCTTCCTGCCCCTCGTTCAACTGCCTTGTACGAGCTTTCGATGCTGTACGTAGCGTGGCTGTCTGATTAAAGGAGGCTGCAGCTATGGGTGAAGGAGCAGTGTAAACGTTGATATACCAAGGATCAAGTTTAGGTAGTACGGCGGCTAGGCTCGGGCGTGCCGTCGAGAGCGAGAGTGCAACCTGGTGCCAGGGTTCGCCTGTATATTGCCGCACGATGCTGACATAGCTCAATTCAACCTGTCCTTCGTTCTGTCCAGCATTCATCTGCACACGTACGTCATATTGCGGATACCAGGAGCAATCTAGCGCTAAGTAAGAGAGTTCAAGTTCAAATACACCTGCCTCAGCTATATCTATAGTAATGATAGCGGCCAGCCGATCGGAAGGGAGGTCACCACCCTTATAAGCGATTTGACGCTGCTTCGTCTCAATGTCTTGTCTTACCTGATTGATCTGTACTTCTAAGTCCTGAGCTGCTTCTGCATCCTGCAAAGCCTGCTGAGCCATGAATTGAAAGAAGTCTGAACAGTCCTGCGGCTTCATCTGTCCTTGGGCAAGACCTCTGGCAAACTCTCTAGAGCGGTCTCCTAGCGCACGCACCCATTTGCGGCGGTCATTGAGCGCCTCCTGGCGTACCTCAAGTAGATGATAGTTGCGTTGCAGCAATACAAGCTCCGTCTGTAACCGCAACGTTTCAGTATCAGGCGAGTGACTAAGGAAGGCTGTGGTGATATCGACGTTGAGAATACGCGTTCCTTGGGGCCCGTATCCAACTGCCCGTAGCGAGTCACGCAAGAAATCAGTAAGTGTATTGACGCGCAACTCGTGTTCCCCTGCTGGCAACTGAATCCTGCCACGGCGTGTAATAAGGGCGCGGTCACTATAAGCTGTGACTTCTTTGATGGGCGCGACCAGATCAATCATACTTCTTCCTCATTTTTATAGAGCGGCGTGTTTTGTGCGCTTAGGGAGCTATGGCTGATATTTTCCGTTCTTAATGTAATACGATTCTTTGCACTTTTTGTTGCTGGATTTCTAGCAAATTTGGCCACACATTTGCTACAAAGCAATTCAAAATCTAGCCTTCCGCCCATAGTAGCGTCCAGGAAAGTCCTTCATCAAGAGAAAGGTGAAGGATATTTTGGCGAACTGGCAAAAAGATTCGCAAAGCTGCTATACTTTGTATAGCGACTTGTTTCTTTCAACCCACGGCAGTTCGTAGGGAACTGCCGCAATGGCTGTTTGAAAACGAGCAGGTTGGTATCAGGATACAATAGATGGTATCGTTGCGCAACCCAGGGTGTTTTTCGTTCTTTTCTGAGAAGGTTGCGTGAGTATGCATTAGAGGAATTGTGCATATGCAACAACATCAGCACTACATTGATCTGCTTATTGATGCCCTACTCGACGAGGGATTCACTGTAGAGGAAGCCAATCGGCTCATCCACCTACAGGAAAAGTATGAGAAGCAGCGCACCGAACAAGAGAAGAATTCTCATAGGTTTGTGCGTTGGCTTGTAGAGCATGCTCGCTTGAGCGATTGGTAATGTGATCTGCTCATCACTTTCTCTTGCGCGCGTGCTAAGCATGTTATACAATGAGGCGTGTGAAGAGCAGATAGGACGGCGTGGCCCTTGCTACGCCGTTCTTATATTTATTTCTGCTGCTTGATAGAAGCATGCCACCATGAAGGGGTTCTGTTATGAAAGCGGTTGTCATGGCCGGAGGGGAAGGGTCGAGGCTACGACCAATCACAATTCGCCGACCGAAACCCATGGTTCCTATCGCAGGCAAGCCAGTAATGGAGCACATCCTCAATCTTTTGAAATGTCATGGTATCACCGAGGTTGTGGTGACTGTTCAATACTTGGCAAGCAACATTGAAGATTATTTTGGCAATGGTTCGCAGTTGGGGATGCACATTACCTATGCGCGAGAAGACACACCATTGGGAACTGCTGGCAGTGTAAAAAATGCCGAAGAGCACCTTACCGAGCCTTTTCTCGTTATTAGCGGTGATGCGCTCACCGACTATAACCTCACCGAATTTATCCAATATCACTACGAAAAAAAATCACTGGCCACTCTACTACTTGCCCATGTACACAATCCACTTGAGTATGGAGTCATCATTACCAACGAAGATGGGCATATCACCCAATTTCTGGAGAAGCCAAGCTGGGGAGAGGTCTTCAGTGATACTATCAATACCGGTATCTACATGCTTGACCCGCAAATCTTTAGCTATTTTGAGCGCAACAAACAGTTCGACTTCAGCCAGGAACTCTTCCCTTACATGCTCAAGAAGGGCGACCCTATCTACGGATACATTGCGCCCAGTGGCTACTGGTGCGATGTAGGCAGTCTCAGCGAGTATATGCGTGCCAGTGCCGACATCTTGCAGGGGCACGTGCGTGTTGAGATTCCCGCAAAAAATATCGGGGACAACATCTGGTGTGAAGAAGGGGTCGAGATTGCCGACGAGGCACAACTGTATGGCCCCATCTACCTTGCTCACGATTGTAAGGTCAAGGCTGGGGCCATTATTCATGGCCCAAGCGCGATAGGGTACTACAGCATTATTGATGAGCGAGCGCAGGTGGACCGCAGCATTGTCTGGAACAATTCGTATATCGGTGAACGTTCAGAGTTACGAGGCGCTCTTGTTGGTTCCTCAAGTAGCATCAAGAGCAAAGCTGTGATGTTTGAAGGGTCAGTTGTTGGAGATAACTCTATCGTGCAAGAGGGGGCTATCATACAGCCCAACGTCAAAATCTGGCCCGATAAGGAGATTGAAGCGGGGGCCGTGGTCAATACGAGCATTATTTGGGGATCGCAGGGTCGCCGTGGCCTGTTCAGCCGTTTCGGTGTGACTGGGCTGGTGAATATTGACCTGACGCCGGAATTTGCAGCCAAACTTGGTGCCACCTACGGTGCCACTCTACCCAAGGGTTCAATTGTCTGTATCAACCGCGATTCGCATCGCACCTCGCGTATGATTAAGCGAGGCGTGAACGCTGGTCTGCCTTCGGCTGGTATCAACGTACAGGATATCAATCAAGTTCCTATACCGGTGGCACGCTACTTCGTACGCAACACAGATGCTGCAGGGGTCGTGCATGTACGTGTATCGCCTTATGATCAGCGTATCATCGACATCAAATTCTTTGACCAGCAAGGGCTAGACATCAACAAAACGACAGAACGCAAAATTGAGAGCCTTTTCTTCCGCGAAGACTTCCGTCGTGTCTACCTAGATGAAATCGGTGCCATTGACGTTTTGGAGAATCCCGATGTGCTTGGTCGCTACCTTGAAGGGTTTAGTAAGGTTGTCGATTATGACATTGTACGCAAGCGCAAATTCCAACTCGTTGTTGACTACTCACATGGCTCCACGACCCAACTGCTACCGGACATCTTTGAACGCCTGGGCTGTGAAGTAATTGTGCTCAATACTAGTCCAGATGATGAGCTTTCGTCGCGCTCACTGGAAGCGTTGGACCAAGATAAGCAGCGCCTAGCCACTATCAGTTCTGCGTTACACACCGATATGGGTATTCGCATCGACCCGAGTGGTGAAACCATCTCTGTCGTCGATGACCGTGGGCGTATCCTCGATGGGGTGAAGATGCTCGCTGTGATGACAAGCCTCTTCTTGCGCCAGCACCGTGGTGGCACTGTTGCTGCTCCTGTAACTGCACCTCGTGCGTTACAACATATTGCCAAACGCCATGATGGCCACATCTTACATACCAAGGTACTGCCCCATGCTATGATGACAGCAGCAGCGCGAGAGGGAGTCGTGCTGGTTGGCGATGGGCGTGGTGGTTTTGTCTTCCCTTCCCTGCAGCCAGCTTTCGACGGGATGCTCGCCATCGCCAAGCTGCTGGAACTGCTAGCAACATTCCAGATGCGCCTCTCTGAGGTGGTAGACGACTTACCCACATACTACATGAGCACCACACGCGTTGCCTGTCCCTGGGAGCATAAGGGCAAGGTGATGCGCGTCCTAAGTGAGCAATACCACGAGCGACGCGCCAAGCCTATCGACGGTATTAAGATCGATCTGGGCAAAGAATGGGTGTTGGTGTTGCCCGATGCTGATAGTCCGCTCTTCCATGTGGTAGCCGAATCGGTCTCAAATGAGCAAGCGCAAGCTCTCGCCGAGAAGTATGCCCGCGTTGTCAGTGGCTTGCAGCAGTAAAGTGCAGTGAAAAATGCAGAGGACCTGCGCGCTCTGCATTTTTCACTGTGATACTTTCTTACGGAAGAGAGTTCTTGAGCAGTGTATCCATTGTGGATTTCTTAATGCGATAAGCCTGCCGTTTGGCGCGATGGGGCAAAGTAATAGCCTCAAGAGCACCTGTTTTGATCCAGCGTCGCACGGTGGTATCATCAACGCGTAGGCGATGTGCTACTTCGCGCACCGTTAGCAGTTCGTCTTCTCTTTTTTCTTCTAGCATAGCAAGCTCTCCCGGCCAATTATTGCTTTTTCGTCTAAAAGAGGCAATTCCTCTCGCGACTCGCCTAAAAAGACTAATATGTCACGTAACATGTCTGATGATGTAATGAGTGTATCACATACACCGCTTACTCGCCAGTCCTACAAGTCAAATAAACTTTTGTTATGCTGTGTGTGGGTTTAGGGCTTTGCAATTCCGCTCACAGCATCTCTCGCAAAATTTGGGGCGAGGTGGGGATTGCAATCAGGGCGGGTGCGTGATAGGCTGAACTGGTATAAGAATAGTATATTAAGAAGAGCAGAAAAACAACCATGAAACGCAAAAAACTTGTACTCATCGATGGACACGCCATGATTCATCGCGCCTTCCATGCAGTGTCAGAAGACCTTTCAACGAGCGCTGGTGAGCCAGTAAATGCCACCTTTGGTTTCACGTCTATGCTCATAAAAGCTCTCTCTGAGGAAAAGCCTGACTACATCGCCATGACCTTTGATAGGCCAGTGCCCACTTTTCGCCATCTCCAATTCGCCCAGTACAAAGCACACCGACCAACCCTACCCGATAACATGAGGCTCCAATTCCCTCGTATTCGTGAAGTCGTACAAGCCTTTAGCATACCGATCTATGAGCAAGATGGCTACGAGGCCGATGACGTGCTGGGCACACTCTCTGTCCAGGCAAGACAACTCGGCGTGGATACCATCATCTACACTGGTGACATGGATACATTGCAGCTCGTCAACGATTATGTCATAGTCAAGGTTGCTAAACGCGGTATTGCAGAAGTCACTGTGTATACCGAAGCTGAGGTCGAGGCTCGCTATGGCTTCGCTGCCAACAAATTGCCCGATTTCAAATCATTGGTCGGCGACAAATCAGACAACATCCCTGGTGTGCCTAATATTGGTGAGAAGACCGCCAGCCGACTTATAGCAGAGTACGGAAACCTAGAAGGCATTCTAGCCCATGTCGATGTCCTCAAGCCAAAAGAACAAAAACTCTTGCTTGAAGGAGCAGAACAGGCGCGGCAAAGCAAGTTTCTGGCTACGATTGTATTGGATGTACCTGTACAGCTCAAGCTTGAAGAGTGCAAGCTTGATGCTATCAACAGCGACCGCGTATTAGCACTTTTTCGTGAACTGGGCTTTCGTTCGTTGGTAGAAAGGGCCTTGACGCTTTTCAAGCAACTAGGTGTACAGATACAGAACGAAGAAGTTCAGCACCAGGTCACATCCGAAAACAGTGCTGAAGTGTCTGAGGAGAAGCAGTTGCTTTTCGCTGCTCCACTGGGGGTTGTGCCAATCCTGACTCCCCCACCTCCACCTGGCATAGTACCATTACAAGCAGAAGCCTCCATCCTTGCTCAACCCCAATCCATAGCCTTGACGACATCAGAGCCGGAGATAGAGCCAGATGGACCAACGCAACTTAGCTTGTTTGAGGGAGCAGAGACGCATATAGCAGTAACCCAAAAATTACGTCTTCCCAGCCCAACGTATAGCAGCACACCGCTTTTCTTCAGCGAAGAGTCTACTCAGAAGACAAATACGCTGATTGTCAACAGTGAAGAGGCGCTGCTCGTGCTTGTCAAGAGCCTTTGCGATGCAGGAGCCTTTGCCCTTGACACAGAAACTACTGCCGACGACCCGCGCCACGCAGCCCTAGTTGGTTGCTCATGCGCAATGGCCGCTGGCGAGGCATACTACATTCCGGTGGGGCATACAAAAACGCCCGACGGGCAGGAGCCAGCAGCACAACTGCCACTAGCATACGTGCTAGAGAAATTACGTCCCGTGCTGCAAGATGAGCGCATAGCGAAGTATATGCACAACGCCAAGTACGATATGCTCGTACTCGCACGCCACGGTCTCACAGTACGTGGGCTAGCCTTCGATACTATGCTGGGAGCCTACCTTGCCGAACCAGGTCGCCGTGGCTTGGGCTTGAAAGATCAAGCTTTTCAACGGCTCGGCGTCGTTATGACGCCTATTAGTGAACTGATCGGCACTGCGAGTAAAATGATCAGTATGGCCCAAGTGCCGCTACGCAAAGCAGCCAACTACGCTGGGGCTGACGCCGATATGACGCTACGCCTCGTGGCACCGATTAAAGCCGATCTGCAACGGCACAGCCTGCTGGACTTGTATACGAATGTCGAACTACCCCTCATTGCTGTACTGCAACAGATGGAAACGTACGGTGTAGCCCTCGATACCGATTTTCTGCGCGAGCTAGCAGTGCAGATGGGTGAGCAATTGCATGCGCTCGAACATAGCATCTACGACGCAGTTGGACACACGTTTAATATCAACTCGACAAAACAGCTAGCTGACATCCTCTTCGGCGAACTGAAACTTCCGGCGGGAAAAAGGACCAAAACTGGCTATTCTGTCGACGCCGATGTGATAGAGAGCCTGCAAGGAAAGCATCCTATGATTGATGCCTTGCTAGAGTATCGACAGCTCAACAAACTTAAGTCAACCTATATTGATGGCCTACTCACTTTGGTGGACAGCACTACTGGGCGTGTCTATACCTCGTTTAATCAAACGATAGCTTCTAGTGGTCGTCTCTCGTCCAGTAACCCTAATCTGCAGAATATACCCGTGCGCACAGAAGTGGGCCGCCAAATTCGCAGAGCATTTATTGCCGACCCGAGTTATGTGCTACTGACCGCTGATTACTCGCAATTTGAGCTACGCATTTTGGCCCATATCACTCACGAACCACGACTGGTCGAGGCTTTCAGCAAGGATGAGGACATTCATACTATTACTGCGTCCTCACTCTTCTCTGTACCCGCTGCGCAAGTGAGCAAAGAGCAACGCCGACTGGCAAAGACAGTTGTCTATGCTGTGCTCTATGGTCAGTCGGCCTATGGCCTCTCGCAGATCACAGGGATGAGTAATAGTGATGCGAGCAATTTTATTCGCCGCTATCACGAGACGTTCCCCAAGATCAAAAGTTATGTTGACGGTACGCTCCATCAAGCCCGTAAGCAGGGCTACGTGAACACCCTCTATGGCCGTAAACGCTTCATTCCTAACATGCAGACAGTGTCTCATATGGAGCGTCAGGCGCTAGAACGTGAGGCTGTCAACATGCCCATTCAAGGAACGAACGCCGATCTCATCAAGATGGCCATGCTACATCTACAGCAAGCCTTCAACGAAAAACATATGAAGACGCGTATGATCTTGCAGGTACATGATGAACTGGTCTTCGAAGTACCCGTTGAAGAACTGGGACGCGCCAGACGTCTTATCAAAGACAAGATGGAACATGTTGCGAAGCTGATCGTACCGATCAAAGTCGAAATCAAGGTTGGCAAAAACTGGTACGAGGCTGAGCCGAGGGACTAACTGAGAAGGAGTTGTTGTGTGCAATTATCCAAGCTAATACAAAACTTGCCTCCATATCATTTCGCCGATGCGAAAAGAAAGATTGCTGAGCGAAAAGCTGCAGGTGTCGATGTGATCAATCTCTCCATGGGTGATCCCGACCTACCCGCACCAACAGCCGTTGTTGAGTGCCTCTGTACCGCAATGCAGGATGTAGAGAATCATCGCTACCCCGAATACGGAGGCATGCGTGCTTTGCATGAAGCGATAGCGGCATGGTTTGAGCAACGTTTCGCTGTTCGTCTCACGCCAGAGCGCGACATCCTCCCCCTCCTCGGTTCAAAGGAAGGACTGGTCTACGCAGGGGAGGCTGTACTCAATGCAGGTGACGTAGCCCTCGTTCCCGATCCATACTACACAGTGTATGTCACTGCTAGTACCACACTTGGAGCACAGCCCTATTTCTTGCAACTCACGGAGCAAAATGGCTATCTTCCCGATCTGGAGCACATTCCAGCCGAAATAGTGGCCAAAGCACGTATCCTGTGGCTCAATTACCCCAATAATCCTACTGCTGCATGTGCTCCTCGCGAGTTTTTTGAACGTGTTGTCACCTTTGCCCAGCGCCACAACATCGTTATCATTCACGACATGGCCTACGCCGAGGTCTATTTTGATGATTTCCGGCCTACTAGCATTCTACAAATTCCTGGTGCAAGTGACGTAGCAGTAGAGCTACACTCATTAAGTAAGACCTACAATATGGCTGGCTTTCGTGCAGGTATGTTGCTGGGGAATCACGAACTGGTAGATGCCGTGGGCCGTATTAAGAGTAATGTTGACAGCGGCATGTTTCGCCCGATCCAGTATGCCGCCATTGAGGCGTTGCATCTACCTCCTTCCTGGATACAGCAGCGTAATGCCATGTATCAGCGCCGTCGTGACCTATTAGCGCAGGGGTGTAACGCAATGGGCATGTCTACACACTCTCCCAAAGCTGGCCTCTATGTGTGGGCACATGTGCCCCAAGGATTCACGGCACGTGAGTTTGCCAGTAGGCTTTTTGACAAGACAGGCGTTTTTGTGACACCTGGTAGCAACTTTGGGGCTGCTGGCGAAGGGTATATACGTATTTCAATAACAACACCTGAAGCACGCATTGTCACGGCTTTAGAACGTATGAAAGCAATAATAGAAATATAAGGGAACTGCACTATGATTCAGGACAAAGAGACAGAGCCATCACACCTTTCTTCTCCCAATGCCTGGCATCTCCAGGTGGGACGAGCTATTTGCTCCGACATACAGGCAGGGCTGAACCACGAGTGGCTGGTTACAAATGGGCTAGGAGGCTATGCATCAGCTTCACTACTGGGGGCGACAACACGCAGCTATCATGGAATGTTGGTGGCTGCGCTCCGGCCACCGGTGGAACGTACTGTTCTTGTCACCAAGATAGATGAAGAGGTAACGCTACCCAATGAGCAAAGCTTTCGTCTGGGCGTCAACGAATATCGGGATGGCACGATAGACCCACAGGGGTACCACTATCTTGAGTCTGTGTCGTTAGAGGGAGACGTTGCTTGCTTTACCTATCGGTTGACCGAGGCGCTCACTCTAGAAAAACGCATTTGGATGGAATATGGACAGAATATCACATACGTACAATACATCTTTCACGGCGTGCTTCCCGCTGAGAACAGCAATGCCCCTATTACCCTCTCTCTCTCCCCTTTCTGTCTGACACGGGACTACCATGGGGTGACGCATGGAGCGCCCGACTGGCATTTTCTCGTTGACCAGCAAGATAATCGTTGCCGCGTGCGCGCTTACGAGAGTGCGCCCAGCTTCCAACTCGTGGCTGAGCCGCATGCGTCCTTCTCTGCTACGGGCTTATGGTATTGGCACGTACGACACCGTCGCGAGAGTGAGCGTGGGCTACCAGATGACGAAGATGTGTACCAGCCCGGCGTATTTCGTATAACAGTATTTCCTGGCGCTTCTACTACTTTCGTGCTCAGTGCGGAAGCCGAACTGAACAGCGAATTGGGCAGTGCTCATCACGAGGAAATGGTGTCTCAGGCATATATGCGTCATCAACTGCGTATCAAACAACTGCTAACTGCGGCTGAACACTCCAACAATGACCTGCAGAGCCGCGATCCTGTACGGGCACGCTTGGTAGTTGCCGCAGATCAGTTTATCGTTGCACGCCCCGACTATTCGTTAAGTGTGCAACAACCCTTGCAGCTTTCGCCCGACCGCAAGACCATCATCGCAGGGTATCACTGGTTCACAGATTGGGGGCGCGACAGTATGATCTCTCTACCCGGTCTATTTTTATCTACAGGTAGATACAGTGAAGCACGAGGACTACTGAAAGCTTTCTCTTCCTACATGCATAATGGACTCATCCCTAACCGTTTTCCCGACAATAACGCCTCTCCAGAGTACAATACCGTCGACGCCACGCTGTGGATGTTCCACGCTATTGACCAATATTTGGAGGCGACGGGCGATTGGACGTTGCTGAAAGACCTCTTTCCCATCCTGCAAGACAGCATCCAGTGGCACATAAACGGCACAGACTATGGCATTGGGGTCGATTCTGCAGACGGACTGCTGCATGCAGAAGCTCCAGGGGTGCAGTTGACATGGATGGACGCTAAGGTTGGAGATTGGGTGGTGACTCCGCGCCGTGGTAAGCCTGTAGAGATCAACGCGCTGTGGTATCGCGCTCTGACCTTGATGGAGTCCTGGGCCATTCGTCTTTCGACAGACGCCATACTCTACAGCCAACTACGTACACAAGTGCGTCAACATTTCGCTGAGCGTTTCTGGTATCAAGCTGGATCGTACCTCTACGATGTTATTGATGTGGAGGGAGTTGCAGCTCAAAACGACGCGTCGCTGCGTCCCAATCAGTTATTAGCCGCCTCATTGACCAATGAACTACTGTCAGAAGCGCAAATCACCCAGATGCTGCAGCAAGTGACAGAGCACCTGCTAACACCTATGGGCCTGCGCTCCTTAGCTCCCAGTGATCCAGCCTACAAAAACCACTTCAATGAAGACGCTCGCCAACGTGACAGTGCCTATCACCAGGGAACGGTCTGGCCCTGGCTTATTGGCCCCTACGTCGACGTGCATTTACGCGTACGCAATGACCGCACTGCTCTATTGCCGCTGCTGCAACCATTGATACACCATCTCTGGGAGACGTGCCTGGGTACTGTCAGCGAAGTAGCCGAGCCTGAAACGCCGTTTACTCCTGCTGGTTGCGTTGCGCAAGCATGGAGTGTTGCTGAACTGCTGCGCTGTTGGCTGCTGGCAAAGTCGTCTTAGGGATTCAATCCTCTTTCTTTGTACAACAACTGCTCTTGCAACTCCTACTGCTGATACGAGTAGCTGACGTAGCGGTGTAGACTTTGACCAAATCACCAATCAAGTTGCCTTCTTGTGCCAAATAAAGAACTATCGAGGCAAGCAAAGCGAGTAGCGCCACGAGAAGTATCCAGGGTGGCAGGTGCCATCCCAAACCGAGCATAGCTCGATATAAACTGATGACACCAATAAAGATCAAGAAGCGTGCCATGACCATCTGTAAGATATGCTGAGGGAGCCGCCCAGCTATGAATCCTGCTATTTGTCCTCCTATAAGCACGGCAGGTACTGACGCTGCCAGGATATTCCAGGGGATGGTAGCTTTCTCACTGGCAATGACGGCTATATGCGTGGCAGCAGCAGCCAAAGAAGCACCAGCTATGATGAAATGAGCGTTGCCAACCGCTAGACGCACCGGTACACCACGCACTACCTGCTCTGCAGTACTCACCTCACCTGCTGCGAATCCGACCAATCCCTGAAACAACCCACCAAAGAAAGTTGCTGTAGCACGTAGTAGGTCATTCTGCATTCTATAGGTATAGACCTGCCCATCTCGGTCGCGATGTTGCTTTACAGGAAATTGTATCGCCCTCATTGGTCGGTCCAGCGTCTTTGTCGCTGCCTCTTTAGAGGCCCTCGCTTCGTGTAGCAAAAGGAGAGCAAAACTGACTAAGGCAACACTAATAATGAGTAGCAGCAAACTTCCCGGGAGGCGGTTTGCCAGATATCCCCCCAGGATAGCAGTCGGTATCGCGAAAAAGAGAGCAAAGCCAGCAATTTTAAAGTCAATGAGTCCACGTCTCCAGAAAGCCGTCGCCGAACTCAGGAAACCAAATATTTCAGTGAAAAGACCTATCTGCACAGCCTGTACTGGTTGAAGATGATAGCCTAACAGAGGGAAAACGATGGTATAGAAGGGGACAAAAAGCACGGCCCCCGATACTCCTATCGTTCAAACAGTGACACAGATAGCTAAGGCCACTGGGAACATCCACCAGAACTGGAACCAGTAAGTGAGTTGCATCTTTTTCCTCTATCTGCTTCGTTGTCTATCCTATTCAACAAACTTCGACTACATCTGATATAAACTGTACCATAAATACCTTTGTATTGCAATGCCATCAGCAGTATAGAGGGCTTTCCCATTCTGGTGCTACTTGCCAAAACCCCGCCCCCGGCGTGGTGAGAGCAGTGTGGTGGAGCGGGCGTTGGCCCGCTCCACCACACTGCTCTCTTTTCCTCGGGTGGGGCTGGGCAACCACTGATGCCTTTTCTGCCAGCATGAGAAAGCCCTGGCAGTATCGCGACATAGGTGTACGATCCTCCTTATGCAAGCAGAGGTTCTCCCTGTAGAAACCGTGAAATGAGTAGCCAGGGCAAAGCGATCAAGATTGGTGGGTCCGTCCAGCTTGCTGGCGTGAGTAGTATATTGGCTGGTTGCTTCGCTATACCATTGTAGACCAGAACTGAATAGTTTCCCAAACGACCACGCAATTTCATTCCTCCGATCAGCAAGCTAAGCAAATCTTGTGTGTCTTCCATGGCAGCAGCAAACAGATAGTATTCTCCGTCGGGTACAGAGCACATATGGAATCTGCCTGGCTCCGTTAGCAGAGCACATGCCAGCGGTTGCCCTTGGGGTAGGGGACTCGCAAATGCACCTACGTAGATGATACCGTGAAAAGGTCCTGTGACTTCTATGGTACCTGTAATGCCTGCCGAGGTGGAAGCATTCTGTTTAGTGCAAATGCAGTTCAGCATCGTAAGGATATCAGCGGTAGAGGCTTGCATAAGCTGTTCTTTGGCCAATTGCCGCAGACGGGTGGGGGGGATACCGACCAATTGGGTGAAGCGTGAAGTGAACGTTCCTAGACTGTTATATCCAACGTCAAAACAAATATCTGTGACGCTACGCTGTGTCGTGAGCAGCAGTTTTTTTGCCTGTTCCAGGCGTATGGATGCCAGAAAGACACCCGGTGAAATGCCAGTCATACTCCTAAACACGCGGTTAAAGTGAAACGGGCTGAACTGAGCTGCGCTAGCCAAATCCTGCAGTGTCAGCGGCTCCATGAACCGTGTGCGCATGGTGATGATGGCCTGTTCGATGGCATAGCAGCGGAGTGCAGTAGTAGTATCTCGCTGGCAGCCACTGTGAAAGAAGACACACCTAGGTTCTTGTGTATCTTTTACTACTATGTCAGACAGTGGTGTCATGTGCGGTTTTGCTCCTTTACTCCTGTACTGAAGAGACTGTTTTTCTGTTAAGCAGACTAGAAGGCGCATATGCGCTCAGCACCGGGGCCAGTACACGCAGTAGGGGAACACAGGCTGAGACAATGAGCAAGGCTACAAACAGCGAATATTGGAAATCCCACAGGCGCAAAAAGGCATCAATTACGGCAATCGATACGCCAAAGAGCACTCTCATCAAGCGCGTTTCAGGAGTCGTCTTGGGATCGGTGAGCATACTCAACGTGAAGAGCTGGAACGCCGCACCAAACATAGGACCATACACAAAGGCGAGTCCCCTGTGGGTAAGCATATCTTCGACCAGAGCCATGACCGCGAAACTTACCACGAAGGCAGACACCAAGTCCCAGCGCGAGACACGGAAAGTCGTAAACCCGCCAATCACCAGGATAACCATCACAATGAGTAATGAGCCACTCCATTGTGCTGCCAGCGTCGTTACAGTCGTAGGGAAAAGCAACAGAAGTACAGTTAAACCAAAGTTCGATGGATTGAAGAGATGTTTGCCCTGAAAGCGTATGACGGCTTTCGAGCCAATAGCGAGGAGCGGAGCGACGATAAACGGCCAGAGTGGGACCGCTTCGACTAGTAACCCCAAACTCAGGCCAGTAATCACACCGCTAGCGGGCAGGACAAGCTTGCGCGTTTTCCAGTAACTCACCGCCACATCAAGCACACAAGCAATGATAAGTGAGGTAATGATCTGGCTCCAGGAGTGATCAAAAGAGAGCAAGGTCTGTCCAACGAGAGTATAGATGGTCAACACACCGATCATGAATAAGCGTGGATCTCTCAAACTGGGAGCAATGATCGTGATATCACGAATTTTCCATTCCATACCATTACCTTCCCTTTGTCCAGAAGAGTGATAGATCTGTCTCTACGTAGACACCTAGACCGCGCAGGGGGCCATTTTCTTCATTGGCTAGCTTGTCTTTTGCAATATCCAAGCGGCTCTTGAGCAGGGAAGAATCGGGGACCACTTGCAGTCCGTTGAACCAGACGTTGCGTGCCGCATCAACCTGGTTATCTTTGGCGAAGACATCCCCTAGCGCTGTATACGCGTCACCCGTGAAGCTATTGCTGATCGCGCTCAAGGGACGTGTCAGTGCAACGGCGTAGGAGAGGTCTTGCTGTGCTCTGGGTAAGTGACCCATTAAGTTGGGCCAATACAGATGATTGAGACCTCTTGCATAGCGTGCGATAACGTTGTATGGTTGCTCTGCGAGTACTATGTCAAGCTGACTAATCGAACGCGATGAAAATTGCGCCTGACAGACCAACCCGTCGGGTGGCGGTGGACAGGAACGCATCTGGTCAACATAGGACAGAGCAAGATTGATTCTCGCCGTTGGCGTGTTGTACTTCGCGAGTTGTGCGGCGAAGAATTGCTCTTCTTGGTCATAGTGCATATGTGTACGCAGCGCCAGACGATAATCGTTGTCGTAGCGCAAGTTATCTGGAGTGGCTTCGGCTGCTGCTCGCAGATACGCTAGCCCTTTGTCTACTTGCTGTTGCTTGAGCAATGCCAACCCGGCAGCATCTTGGAGAGCTGCTAGGTTTGGTTGTACTTGTGGCGTAGGGGGCAACTGTGGGTTGTTGAGCGCATCTGCTGGGAGAGGCTGCTGGTAACTTTCCCATTCGGCGAGCCCTAGATCGGCTAGGCTCAAGTGAGCAGGCAATTTCGGCAAAGCGAGGGGTTGCACCCGTGGAAGCAAGAGCCAGTATGCGCCACTTACAGCAAGTAGGAGGATGGCAACAGCCAAGCTCACTATCAGCCAGGGGCGGCGAAACCATGAGCGCTGCTGCTCAGAGACCGAATTCTTTGTGGAAGGTTCCATCGGTTGCTTGACTGCGAATTTCATCATAGCTCTCCTTGTTTCAATGTATGATAGCGATCTATCTGCAGGTGATGTCCCTGTTCAACGTGACCGTCCGGCCAGCGGATTTCGATGTCGTCGATGTCCGTCAGCTTGCCCAGACCGAAGCGTAATCTGCGATCCGATTGTGAGGCAAAGCCGCTGCCTGGATCGACCCACTTGACCCAGCGTCGATGTCCTGCGGTGAGCGTAACGCGCGCCCCGATCGCATCGCGGTTCGACCGACCAGAGCCAACGAGTCGCAACCCTACCCAGTGATTGCGGTGCTGCGGCTCGTTCTTGTATAACAGAAAAGGCGCTCCTTGGTTGGCAGTAAACAGTTCTGGTAGCCCGTCGTTGTCGTAATCGGCTATGCACAGCCCACGACCGTCATACAGGTCATTGAGTCCAGCTTGTTGAGCGATATCGACATAGCCCTTGCCCTGCTTGGCGAATAGGCGTGATC
>JAFATZ010000394.1 GCA_019243675.1 Ktedonobacteraceae bacterium
GCTATATCCACAGTGTAGTCAGGGCGCGTTTCCCACTTCACATCTTCCCTGGTACGGAGGTCGCGACGTACTGCTTCGACAATCTCATGGCCATGTTGCTCGTACAGGACTGCGAAAGGCATAGTGGGTCCACCCAGTGCTTGCCAGCGCTGGTCGTATAAGTCACGGACTGCTTGTTCTGTTAGCACGGCCTTGTTTTCTTTGGATGCTTGTAGTTGCTCGTACACGTCTGCAATCGTTTCCTGAGTGGCCCGCCAGAAGAGTTGATAGGCCCCCTCTTCGCTCTGAAAGTGATAGATATGCCTATACGCGTACTGGCGTGGGCAACGCTGGTATGCTTCGACAACTGACACATTGACGGTTTTGGATGCTCTCATGGCCTCGATGAAGCCTTCGCTCGGTTGTGCTGAACCTATGATATTCGGTTCAGGGGCTGTGGACGCGACAAATTGGGGCGCGATAAATCGGGCCCCTACGTCCCAATGCAACTTGGTTATGCGCTGATCGGCTAAGCCTGCCTCTAGCGCATCGAGATAAGGTGAGCGCTTGTAGCTAAGTTTACCGTAACGTTCGCTATAACTGAGGATGAGCGCATCACGGGCGCGGGTGACTCCCACATAGAAGAGACAGGACTCGCCGCTGTCGTGAGCCTTGGCACCTTCGCTCTCGGTTGGTAACATGCCCGACGGCGCAGGAATAGGATTTGCACGTTGTTGCAGAGGAAAGCGGCGCTGGACCAAGAACGGTAAATAGACGATGGGAAATTCGAGCCCCTTACTGGCATGCACGGTCATCACACGAATAATATCTGCCTGCTCACCCGCGCTCTCCGCTGTATCCTGCTGGCGATTGGCCCCGTCCTGGCGCAACATGACCAGCAGACTGAGATACTCCAAGAAGCCTCTTGCCTGCTCTTGGAGTGTAGGTTTGTCTTCTTTGTGCCCTTGTTGTGTACGGGTCTCTTGCTCACGTAGCTTGAGGTGTTGCTGTTGGTCGTAGCGGCGTGCCAGTCGCAAGAGCACATCGTAGTCGGCCAGGGTAGGATATGCCTCAGTGCTCTCCTGGCAGCGCAGCAACTCACGCACCAGCGACGTTTCCAGCAAAAGATAATGAGCCAGTAGCGACCACATGTCAGAAGTGTGCTGCAATGCTTGTAATATCTCTGTCAGTCTTCTAAGAGATGCACGCCCTTGCGCGCTTAGATCAAATGGTAACTCGCCATGCAATAGTAGCATAATAGGCGGTGTTGCTCGCTCTTTTGCTGCTAGGAGTACTACTTCGATATCTTTGTGGGTCAAAGGATGCTCTGCTTGCCTAGCGGCACGAAGTAGACCCATACCACTAGAGTCGGCGAGCAGTAGAACGATAGCCAGTGCGTTTTTGATATGCTCCTGCTCTAGCATGCTACCACGCTCAACTACTGGCAGATCAGCGGCTGCTAGGGCGCGTGAGACCTTCTGCACCTGTGCTCGTGTGCGACAAAGCACCATCATGTCACGGTAAGCATAACCATGGGCACGTTTGTAGTGTATATCCTGGATGATGCCCTCTAGCTCGCTCGCCTCGTTCGTCGCCTGAGCGAACGTGACACAGACATCGGGCTGAGGTGGCCGCACAGGCTGATTCTTCCCTGGCACCTGTCCCGGTTCTAATTGCGTGCAGCGAAACGACTCTGCAAGCGCGACGAGATCGGGACGAGAGCGATAGTTGCGGCTGAGCGGCAATACGACGGCACCGGGGTAATCCTGCTCAAACTGGCTAATGTTGGCGGGAGAAGCACCACGAAAACTATAGATGGCCTGGTTAGCATCGCCCACTACCCACACGCGCCGCTCAGCACCAGCCAGTTCGCGCAGCAATACACCGCTGGCCCGGTTCATGTCCTGGAACTCGTCAACGAGAATGTGCTGGTAGCGTTGCTGCTGTTCCTGCAAAACTTCTGGATGCTCACGTAGTAGTTGTACCGCCAGAACAAGCAGGCCCCCAAAGTCTGTGTCACCTCGCTGGTGTAATGCCTCTTCATACAATTTATACACATAAGCCACCTCCAGCGCCTTTTCTGCTTGCTGGATTGCCTCCTCACTGCTCGCTTTTGCTTGCATCTGCTGTGCTAGGTATGTGTATTGTGCTGGCGAAACAAGTT
>JAFATZ010000004.1 GCA_019243675.1 Ktedonobacteraceae bacterium
TGTGCGTATCGAGCACATGCTCTTTGACGGTGTGCTGACACCTATACGCGGAGAGCTGCGCCCCGACCTCTCGCGTGCGGGTATGGGACTAGTGTTCAAACGAACAGACGCAGCGAAGTACGCTGTGTAACATAGAAGCGGTCGCGGAGCACGCATGAAAAGAGGATGGCCTTGTGAAACAAGTCATCATATGGAATGAAAACGCACAGACACATGTCAGCAAGAGCAATATGCGCGGTGGAGCGATACACGCCTCAACCATTGATGTTACAGCCTTAGAACGCGACCTGAGAGTAAAGGTTCGCGGCGAAGTGCGCTTTGACGAGGGAAGCCAGGCCCTTTACAGTACTGATGCCTCGAACTATCGACAGGTGCCGATAGGAGTCGTCATCCCCCAAGATGCAGATGATGTTGTCGAAACGGTTGCAATCTGTCACAGTTACGGCGCACCTATCCTTGCGCGTGGAGGAGGCACGAGCTTGGCCGGACAATGTTGTAATGTTGCCGTGGTCATTGATATGTCTAAGTACATGAACAGCATTGTCGAGCTGAACCCGCATACACGACTGGCACGCGTGCAACCTGGTATTATTCTCGATGACCTGCGCAATGCAGCAGAACAGCATCACCTCACGTTTGGGCCAGACCCAGCGACACACAATCATTGTACCCTTGGCGGTATGATTGGCAATAATTCGTGTGGTGTACATGCTTTGATGGCTGGTAAGACGGCTGACAACATCGAAGAGTTAGAGATTCTTACCTACGATGGTCTACGGATGCGTGTGGGCAAGACCAGCGATGAGGAGCTTGAACGCATCATTCAAACGGGGGGACGGCGTGGTGAGATCTATGCTCGGCTCAAGGCACTACGCGACAAGTATGCTGACCTTATTCGGCAACGGTACCCCAAAATTCCACGCCGCGTTTCAGGCTTTAACCTGGATGAGTTGCTACCTGAAAACGGTTTCAATGTCGCTCGGGCATTGGTAGGCAGTGAATGTAGCTGTGTCATCGTTCTTGAGGCGACGACTCGTCTGGTGCATAGTCCCCCTGCACGCTCTTTGTTGGTACTGGGATACCCAGATATTTACAGCGCCTGTGACCATATTCCCGAATTATTGCAGCACAAGCCGATAGGATTGGAAGGCTTCGACAGCACTCTGATTGATGATATGAAGAGAAAGGGGCTACACCCCAAAGAAACCGAGCTGTTCCCACCTGGAAGAGGGTGGCTCATGGTTGAGTTTGGAGACGACAACAAACAGGCGTCTGGTGCTCAGGCGAGAGGGTTGATGCAGGCACTGAAGCGCAAGAGTAACTCGCCAAGCATGAAACTGTTTGATGATCCAGATGAGCAGCAATTAATATGGTCTGTGCGTGAGTCTGCCCTTGGCGCAACCGCTGTTGTACCTGGCGAGAAGCCCACTTGGCCTGGCTGGGAAGATTCGGCTGTACCTCCTGACAAGCTAGGGGACTACTTGCGTGACTTACGTAAGCTGCTAGACGCATATCAGTATCACTGCAGTTTTTACGGGCACTTTGGGCAAGGTTGTCTGCATGGACGCGTTGACTTCGACCTGGAAACTCATGACGGCATCAAGAAATTTCGCTCATTCATCAGCAAAGCAGCAGACCTGGTAGTCCAGTATGGTGGCTCTCTTTCGGGCGAACACGGCGACGGACAAGCGCGTGCGGAACTGACACCAAAGATGTTTGGTCTTGAACTGATCGAGGCATTTCGTGAGTTTAAGTCCATTTGGGATCCAGACTGGAAGATGAATCCTGGCAAGATGGTGAACGCGTATCGCATCGATGAAAACCTGCGTCTAGGCACCGAGTATCGTCCTCTACCAGTACAGACCCATTTTCAGTTTCCTGATGATGAAGGAAGTTTTGCCAAGGCGACGCTACGTTGCGTAGGCGTCGGCAAATGCCGCAGGATGGAGGGGGGCACCATGTGCCCCAGCTTCATGGCCACACGCGAAGAAGCTGACACAACGCGTGGACGTGCTCATCTGCTCTTTGAGATGCTGCAAGGCAATCCACTCAATGATGGCTGGCATGATGCACATGTGAAAGAGGCATTAGACTTGTGCTTGGCATGCAAAGGATGCAAGGGAGATTGTCCTGTCAACGTCGATATGGCGACCTACAAAGCAGAGTTCCTCTCGCATTACTATGAAGGCAAGTTGCGACCAATGACGGGCTACTCTATGGGCTTGATTTACTGGTGGTCGCGCCTTGCTGCCTTTATGCCAGGTATGGTGAACTTCTTGACGCAAACGCCCATACTGAGTGATATTGCTAAAGCACTGGGGGGCATTGCGCCCAAGCGGCGTATACCAGCCTTTGCCCCTCAGACATTCAAACAGTGGTTCAATGAGCGCGGCCTCAGAAATACAGGTTGCCCTCAAGTGGTCTTGTGGCCAGACACGTTCAATAACCACTTCCACCCAGAGACGGCCCAGGCGGCTGTCGAAGTTCTGGAAGCTGCTGGCTATCGGGTTATGGTCCCTGAACAGTCCTTGTGCTGTGGTCGTCCACTCTATGACTACGGTTTTCTTGCTCTAGCAAAGCATCTATTGCAAGATATTCTTGCTACACTGCGTCCGCAGCTCGCAGTTGGTATTCCTGTAGTTGTGCTGGAACCGAGTTGTGCAACCGTCTTCCGCGACGAATTGAAGAATCTCTTCCCGCACGATGAGGATGCAAAACGGTTGGCAAGTCAAACGTTCCTGCTGAGCGAGTTCCTTGAGAAGAAAGCGAAGCACTATCAGCCGCCGCAATTACAGCGCAAAGCAGTCGTGCATGCCCATTGCCATCATAAGGCCATCATGAAGATGAGCGACGAGCAGTCACTCTTGGCAAAGCTTGGCCTCGACTTCGAGGTGCTCGACTCGGGCTGCTGCGGCATGGCGGGAGCCTTTGGCTTCGAGAAAGATCACTACGACGTGTCAATCAAGGTAGGCGAACGCGTGCTACTTCCTGCTGTACGCGAGGCCGACAAACAGACACTCATCATCGCCAATGGCTTTAGTTGCCGCGAACAGATTGCCCAGACAACGGACCGTCGCGCATTGCATGTGGCGCAAGTCTTACAAATGGCGCTTCACGAAGGTCAGAATGGGACAGCAAAGGCTGAAGGTGGACAAGAGAATACTCCCTACCCCGAAGCGCGCTATATGCCGTCTCACCAGCAAAGCTCTGTACAATCGCAAGCGAAGCTGTTGCCTACGCTGCTCTTGAGTGCAGGTGTGTTGCTCGTTGGCGGCGTTTTCATCTGGCTATACAAAAAGAGGGGATAAATGTTTCTATGGGCAAAGGAAGTCTTTCAACACTTGTCCACGACGAAAAAGTGGTGCTGCAGCATATCCGTGAGGGACGCTTTCAGCGTAGTCTCGCACTGATCACTGCGTTTTCTAGCCTGCTCAGCGGACTAGAGGTAACCTACGAACACTATATTGGCAGCTACAGCCAGCAGATTATGTATACTCCAGTCTTCCTCAGCTTGGCACTGTTTCTGGCAGGTATCTGGGCGACCTTCAATCGCTGGGCGGCACGCGTCCTGTTGCCCATTGTTTCTTTGATCATCACCCTAGATGGAATGGTCGGCTTCTTTATGCATGTGCGCGGTATTGCACGCAAACCAGGAGGTTGGCGCATTCCGGTCTTTAATCTCATCATGGGACCGCCCGTTTTAGCTCCGTTACTCTTCGCTATAAGCGGCTTTCTCGGCGTCATTACTGCATTCTTACGTCGTGAGGAGGATCTGCCACAAACAGCGCATGCACAGATACAGGCCACACGGGCGCAACGCTCCATTTGGATGGATGTGCTTCCGCGTGAGATCACCAAGGATATCAGTACCATCGAACAGGACATTCGCGAGGGGCGTTTCCAGCGTATGATGGCAGTAGCTACGGCAATCTCCGCATTTTTTAGTGGCTTCGAGTCGCTCTACTCACACTACAAGAATAATTTTATGTATCGTATTGAATGGACACCTATCCTTCTAACCCCTATTGTGATGTTCGCTGGTATTGGCTCTGTATGGAGCCGCAC
>JAFATZ010000042.1 GCA_019243675.1 Ktedonobacteraceae bacterium
CCTCGCTCAGCGCACCACCAAGAACAGAGCGTCTGGCGTCAATCGAATACAGCCATAATCCCCTGCTCGGAGAAACTTGCTCCGGTTCTACCACCACGCGGATGGCGCTGGATGTACCTATAGTGAGCGACCAGTGCTTGGTGTCGACACAGCCTGAGCCGATGCATGCTGCCGCTCCATCACCCACAGCGGGGTACCACGGTACGTCGCGCAGTACTGGCCACGCGGAGCCATATTCAGATGTGAGTTGCCTAACAGCATCGTGCATATCACCCAACACGGGAAACTGCTCGGGGCGTACCTCCAACACCTTCATCAGTTCTGTGTCCCAGGTGCGCGTATGCCGATTGAACATGCCAGTGCCAGAAGCCATCGAGAGGCTACAAACGGAGTGGCCCGTAAATTTACGATGCAGGTATTCACCGAACGAAAGCCATTGCACTGCACGCTTGAACATGTCGGGTTGACTCTTGGCCAGCCAACGCAGTTTCGCAGGCCAATAGCTCGCGTGCAGACACGCCCCTGTACGTTCGTGGAGTGCCGTCTCGTCCAACTGTACACGTAGTTCCTGCGCTGCCTCGTAGGGACGTGTATCCTCCCAGGTAATGACAGGGGTAAGTGGCTCTCCTCTCTCATCAATAGCTATGAGGCTATGCCAGAAGGTATCAAGCCCCACCGCCACTATCTGTTTCGCCATCGGACCAGCCGCCTTGAGCGTGTCATCAATCGTCTGCGCCACGACCTTTAAGAGCACATCCGCATCGACCGATGCCTCTCCATCGCCTGGCGTTGTGAGTTTGTAGACACGCTGGGCATGTACGTTAGGTACCGCCATCCCCGTTGCATCAAAGAGCACCGTCCGCGTCGATGAGGTGCCTACGTCGAGTGAGAGTATATATGGCGGTTTTGGATCGTTTGTCTGAAGCCGCTGTACACTCTGTTGTGCATCTTTATTCATAATTAGACTAGTTTCCCAACTTCCAGCATTATTTCATCGACTATGGGTAACGGAGTGTGATCAGCAATATTGAGGAGTATCCAGTCCTCCAGAACCTCACGCAATTCCTTGCTGCATTCCTCTTCGGTCGGTTGGTTTGCCCAGACACCCTTGAAACCAGGGATGCGGCCGAAATAGGTTCCATCTTCAATTTGCTCATAGTGAGCGTGTTGCATCGCTTTGTCGATATACTCATTGAACATATTTTGCCATTCCTTCTTGATACGAAAACTACCTGAGAGCTATGATGTTCAGTATATTACATGTTTTGTTGGTACTGCAAAAGGTGTGTTACAGGGTGAGCGTCACAATTTGACTCTGTTGGCGAACGGCAAAACGGGCACGACAACGGTCATTTTTCGTTCCAACTAGTGAGCGAGAGGGCGCAAATCAGAGGAAAAACGGCGTGACGTGCGATTCTTCTGCTCGAAATACCCTTCGCCAACAGAGTCCAATTTTTGCGCACAAACTCAGTAGGGGCCCAATTCATTGTGCCCTGTTGTGGTCCACGCGGGCACAATGAATTGGGCCCCTACCGACGTGTGTGTCCTCTATGCACGACCTACTGGCTCGCTCAGTTGTTGATGTGAGTACGTCTGTGTGCAGGCATTGTCGCCAATTTGATTCTCACCAGTATGCTCAGGCAACTTCTTAGGTGGCGATATCATGAGCCAAGCACAGAGCGCACTAGTCAGTGCGAGCAACGCACAGATAAACATAGTAAGGCGGAAGCCAGCTACGAACGACTCTGCTATAGCCCGCTGCAGTGCTATATGCAAGCTACCACTCACACTTGCAGGCACCTCCGCGTTAGCCAATCTACTACGCTGAGCGTCGATCAGGTGACGTACGGTAGGCGAGACATGCAGTGCTACGAGGTGACTATCCAAGCTGCTATTGAAAGTATACACCACTAAAATACCTAATACAGCAATTGCCAGTAGACCAGCGACGCGAGCAACAGCATTGTTGACCCCCGATGCCACCCCTGCGTAGCGGTCTTCGACTGCTCCTAAGACCGTGGTTACCAATGGTGCAATGGTGACAGACATGCCCAGGCCCAGGACGATAATGGCGGGGAAAAAGGTCGTCCAGTAGCTGCCATCAATACCGGGTAAGGCAAAGAGAATAAAGCCGAGGGCAGCTATAGTTGGTCCAACAACGAGCGGCAGACGTGGACCGTAGCGCGTCACCAAGCCGCCCGACCAACGCGAGAGCGAGAATACCATCAGCGTGAAGGGCAAGAATGCTGCCCCCGCTGCCGCAGGAGGATAATGGTGTATACTGATAAGGTTAAAGGGCAAGAAGAATAGCATTCCTCCCAACGCTGCGTACAGCATAAGCGTAAGCAGATTTGCGCCACTAAAAGTCGGTGAACGAAACAGACTCAGTGGCATCATCGGCGCAGGATTGCGATACTCCACGTAGATGAATGCAGCGAGCACTACAAGGCCACCCAGCACACAACCTTGTACGAGTGGGTTGCCCAATCCCAGGTTGTTCGACTCGATCAGTCCATAGACGAGCGCCCCCAAGCCAAGCGTTGTCAAGATGGCTCCCAACCAATCGAGCCGTATCTTTTGATCCTCGTTGCGAGTCTCGGGCACGTGTAGCAAGAGCACGATCAACACGATCACTGCAAGGGGGACGTTGATAAAGAAAACCCAGCGCCACGACGCAGTCTGCACTAACCATCCCCCCAGTAGTGGACCCAGCGCCGTAGTAATTGCGGAGAAGCTTGACCACAGGCCGATAGCTTTACCGCGCTGCGAACTGTCAAAGGTGGCGCGAATGATCGAGAGACTACCGGGAGTGAGCAGAGCACCGCCTACGCCCTGTATAGCGCGTGCTACGATGAGTTGCGAAATGTTCGCTGCGAAGCCGCACCAGATAGAGGCCAGAGCAAACATAGCCACGCCCAGGCCAAAAATACGCTTGCGCCCATAGAGATCACCCAATGACCCACCTACCAGTATCAGCGCGCCGAGAAGGAGTCCGTAAGCCTCGACGACCCACTGCACGCTGGCAACCGATGCATTTAAGTCTACCTGTAATTGTGGTAATGCCACGTTCACAACGGTGCCATCAATAAAGGCCATACTCGACCCTAGGATGGTGGCGATGAGTATCCATACACTGTTTTTTTGTGTCATGCAGTATTGCCTCGTTCTGTCTGCTAGCGCAGGTATGTCATACAAATAGATAGAGATGTAAGATGTAACACGTTACACCACCTCTTATATGATACGACATTTTCACAAGGAGAGGCGTCCCCCCATATCCTCCGCAATAGCGGTAAACTGTTCCAGAGCTACCTGTAAATCCTCTACAATGCTCGCAGCAAGTACATCAGGTGGAGGCAAGGAATCGGTTCCCTCAAGGCTTTCGTCGCGCAGCCAGAACAGGTCGAGACTGAGCTTATCGCGCTTGAGCAGGTCTTCGTAGCTAAAGGAATGGAAGTGCTCGGTTTCTTGTCTCTGTCGACGATTCTCTGCATGATAGCAGGCGACAAAGCCATCAAGATGCTGGCGCGTGAGCGGATTGGTACGCAGGGTGAAATTCTGATTGGTGCGCAAATCGTACACCCACAAACGCTCTGTCCAGGGGTCTGGGCTAGCTGGCTTTTTATCAAAGAAGAGGACGTTTGCCTTGACGCCCTGGGCATAGAAGATGCCTGTGGGAAGGCGCAGCAGGGTATGTGTATCGCACTCCTGCAGAAGCTTGCGGCGCACAGTCTCGCCTGCACCCCCCTCGAAAAGCACGTTATCGGGGACAACGACAGCGGCGCGTCCATTGATCTTGAGCAGTGTCTTGATGTGCTGCACGAAGTTCAATTGCTTGTTGCTGGTACTGGCCCAGAAGTCACTGCGCACGACAATACTCGACTCGCGTTCATTGTGCCCCTCTTCACTCACGAAAGTGATGCTACTCTTGCGTCCAAAGGGAGGATTAGTTAGCACCATATCGAACCGTTCGCCTGGGTCACCGAGCAAGCTATCGGCGACGTGAATAGGGCACGCGTCGTTTTCATTACCACCCACACCGTGCAGGAAAAGATTCATCACGCACAGACGTGCCGTGTTATCGACGATCTCCCAGCCGTGCAGCATGTTATATTTCAGAAACTTCTTCTGCTCACGATCTAGCTCATAGTGCTGCGCCACGTAATCGTGAGCCGCAAGCAAGAACCCACCTGTACCACAGGCCGGATCACACACGCGCTCACCCGCTTTGGGAGACATCACATCCACAATCGCTTGAATAAGCGGACGCGGCGTGAAGTACTGGCCCGCGCCACTCTTGGTATCTTCAGCGTTCTTCTGTAGCAATCCCTCGTAAGCATCGCCCTTCACATCAGTATCGAGCACCGTCCACGTCTCCTGATTAATCAGGTCAACAATCAGGCGACGCAACTTAGCCGGATCTTGTATCTTATTCTGAGCCTTGCGAAAGATAATGCTCAGCATCCCTGGTTGTTGCCCTAGCTCCCGTAGAACCTCACGGTAGTGCGTCTCCAATGCATCGCCTTCGCGCCGTAACAGACTCTCCCAATCGTGGTCCTGTGGAATACGCGAGGGCTGGTTATAGGGCGGCCTCGTGCGCTCATAGGCCATCTTAAGGAAGAGCAAATAGGTAAGCTGCTCTACATAATCTCCATAGGACATACCATCGTCGCGCAAAATATTGCAGTAGTTCCATAAGCGCTGCACGATCTGTTGCGAATGATTATTCATGATCTTTTCCATTCTTTCCATTCTCTACCCTCTGGGAATCCCCTATGACCACAACGGCACCTGTTCCACACTACCCACATCAATCTCCTCTAT
>JAFATZ010000064.1 GCA_019243675.1 Ktedonobacteraceae bacterium
ATCATTGTGCATAACGCACAATTTTTAGTAAAAACCCCAAGTGACAAGGATGCTCATGGGGCAGAGATGAATATGAAACTGAGCATACTGGGGAACACGCATGCAGGACACTGCTTCATCTGCACAAGAGCGCTTCTCTTCTTTGAGCTTGCGTACAAGGGCTGCGATCTATAGCATCATTGCCGCAGCGCTTCTGCTTCTGCTTATTGCTTTAGGCTCTCGGGGCTTTCACTGGTTTGATACAGCCCTGCTTGGCTACGCTGTGGCCATGATCTTCGCTGTAGCCGCAGTGACTTATAAATATACGCTCTGGCTTGCCTACCCACCTACTGGACGCTACTGGTGGAGAAACTGGGGGCTCTTGCTCTCATACGAGAACGTGCGCCACTACAGGTTGCTCATTGCCAAAGCAATTACCGAACTCTTTGCGCAGCAGTTTATTCGCAAACGTGGTCTTTATCGTTGGCTAACACATCAATGTATCTTCTGGGGAGTGCTCCTCTCGTGTGCGGTTACCTTTCCCCTCACTTTCGGATGGATGTATTTCACCCAGACCGCTGGCCTCTACCAGCTCTGGGTCTTTGGCTTCCCATCGCTCGTGTTCCCCGTGACTACAGTGTTTGCCTTTCTTATTTTTCACGCGCTAGATCTTTCTGCACTCTTACTCCTCGTTGGGCTTGTACTCGCGTTTCAACGACGCTTGCGTGACGTTGCATTGATTGCTGTACAACGCTTCCGCTTTGATATCATCCCGCTTGTGCTGTTGATGTCTATTACGGTCACTGGCTTAGCACTTACAGCCGATAGTACGTGGCTTGGCGGAGCATACTATTGGTACATCTCGCTGACTCATCAGGGTCTTGTGGCACTCTGGCTCATCTCATTGCCGTTCGGTAAATTCTTCCATATCATGGAACGTCCGGCTACGGTTGGTATTGCCCTCTATAAGCGTGCAAATCGCAATGCCCAAGTGCAGCGCTGCACTCGTTGTCAGGAAGAATTTGCCTCGGTGCGCTTTGTGCAGGATTTGAAGAAAACTCTCTACGATGTTGGTCAAAACTACACATTGCCCGCAACAGCACTAGCTGTGCTGGAGAGCGGACACTCAAGTGCTACTTCTCCTAGAGAGCAAGCGACCAGTGCTCTATGGTGGCAAGATATGTGCCCATCATGCAAGCGTATTATGCGCGCTCAGGCCAATCTCTCGGCGCTTGGGCGTGGCGGCAATCAGTTTTTGTAGGAAGGCAAGAAGAAAAGCATTATGAGTGTAGATAAAAATATTTTCCGTCGTCGCCGCACAAAGCAAGCAGAAACGGTTGACTTTCATAGTGGAAAACCAGTGCATTGGAAATCTGATGAGCAGGTTGATCATTATGTTGCTACACATTGCTGTTACTGCGGTGTGCAATGCGGTATGTATCTCAAGGTTGCGCAAGGAAAAGTGGTTGGGGTAGAGCCGCGTGAAGATTTTCCCCTGAATCGTGGCATGCTTTGCCCGAAAGGTACAACAGCCTATCAGACAGTCAACCATCCCGAGCGCTTGACCTATCCACTGATGCGCCGTAGTGGGAAAGACAGTCCGCTAGAGCGTGCCAGTTGGGACGAGGTGCTTGATGCTATCGTACAGCGCTTTGGTGGTATCCAGCAACAGTACGGCAAGGATGCGGTCTCCGTGTATAGCGGCTCCTCGCTGACAAATGAAAAATGCTATCTTATGGGCAAGTTTGGCCGTGTCGCTCTTGGGACGCGCCACGTGGACTATAACGGTCGGCTGTGTATGTCCTCGGCGTCGGGAGCCAATGAGCGCTCCCTGGGCTTGGACCGCGCTGCTAATCCCGTAAGCGATATACTACACGCCGATTGCGTCTTTGTCATCGGGGCCAATATCGGCGAGTGTTTTCCCATTGTGACGAGCTATCTCTGGCAAGCGCGTGACCGAGGCTGCAAACTTATCGTTGCCGATCCGCGTCAAACACCCATTGCCCGCACCGCCGATATCTTTTTGCCACTACGTTCGGGCACAGACTCTGCTCTGCTCAATGGCATGTTGCATGTCATTATTAAGGAAGGGATGCTGGACGAGGAGTTTATTCGTGAGCGCACAGTTGGCTGGCAGGAGACAAAAGCTCTCGTCGAGCAGTATCCGCCAGAGCGTGTAGCGAAAGTCTGTGGACTGCGCCCGGAAGCAATCATTGAGGCAGCCCGTACCTATGGCCGTGCTAAGGCAGCTATGATCTACACGGCGCGTGGGTTGGAGCACCAGAGCAAAGGGGTGGACAATGGCGTGACTGCTGTGAACCTTTCCCTGGCTACTGGCAACTTCGGGCGTCCTGGCGCTGGCTACGGTACGCTAACTGGGCAAGGCAATGGGCAGGGAGGACGTGAAGTGGGCCAGAAGGCGACACAACTCCCCGGCTGCCGCGAAATCGAGAACGCGCAGGACCGCGAGTATATTTGCAGTATTTGGGGCATTGATGAGCAGGATCTGCCACACGCTGGCTATCCTGCCACTCTGATGATTCCCGCTATGCTGCGTAAAGAACTGCGTGCCTGCTTGATGATCTGCTCTAACCCAATGGTCTCTCTGCCTGACCAGCATACGGTGGAGCAGGCGCTTCGTGGCCTCGATTGCTTCGTTGTGATTGACTTTTTCCTCTCGGAGACCGCTGAACTGGCCGACATTGTACTACCAGGGTCAGTCTGGGCTGAGGATGAAGGCACAACTACGAGTCTGGAAGGACGCGTTATCAAGCATAACCGCGCCGTTGATCCGCCTGGCGGAGCTAGAGTGGACTGGCAGATCGTCTGCGAGTTGGCCCAGCGCTTGGGCAAGGGGCAGTACTTCCAATTTCAGTCGCCGCGTGACATCTTCGATGAACTGCGCCTCTGCACTAAAGGGGCAAAGTCGGACTACTGGGGTATTACGTATGAGAAGATTGAGCAGCAGAACGGCGTGTTCTGGCCCTGTCCGACGCAAGATCACCCTGGTACGCCGCGTCTTTATGAGCAACGCTTCGGTTTCCCTGATGGAAGAGCGCGCTTCCATCCCATTCCGTACATTCCAGCCGCCGAGGAGCCGGACGAAGAGTACCCGCTCGTGTTGACCACCGGACGAGTAATTTATCATTATCTCTCTGGCAACCAGACGAGACGCACGCCCTTTCTCAAGGAGCAAGCTCCATATCCGTGGGTGGAGATGCACGAGCAAACGGCGGCATGGCTCGATATTTGTGAGGGTGACTGGGTGAGGGTGCTTACGCGGCGCGGTGAAATGACGGTACCAGCTCTGGTAGTGCGTTCGATACGGCCTGATACTTTGTTTATTCCCTATCACTATGGGCATACACAGGCAGTGAATCAGTTGACCAACCCTGTATTGGAGCCAATGATGAAAATTCCCGAATATAAAGTGTGTGCTGCCTCTGCTGTCCGCACAACTGAGAAACCCGCGTGGGCAAACGATGAAGGTGTTGCGGAGCTTATCGAGGCTCGCAAACGACGTCGGGAGCTGCCGAGTGCTCATGCTAGGCCGCAACCAACGATGCGTTAGCAGGGAAAAAGAGCATGTTACAGACTGTAAAAAGAATCTTTCTTGATCCATCTCGCTGCATAGGATGCCGTTCGTGCGTGGCAGCATGTCGTGAGTGCGACACGCATAAGGGCGAGAGCATGATCTATATTGACTACATCGAACGCTCGGATACTGTGGCATCCTCGCCGACTGTATGCATGCATTGCGAGGATCCGCTGGCTCCCTGTGCCCAGGTCTGCCCTGCCCATGCAATCCTGGTGAGTTCTGATGGAGTTGTGCAATCGGCTGATGAGACCCGTTGTATCTACTGCGAAAACTGCGGCTATGCCTGCCCCTTTGGGGTGCCCAAGTTTCACATCGCGCAACAGTATATGCAGAAATGCAATCTGTGCTATGACCGCACCATTCAGGGTAAAGGACCGATGTGCGCCACTGTCTGTCCAACACAGGCTATCTTCTATGGAGCCTACGAGGACTGGCTAGCGGCTGGACGGGCACAGCAAGGAGCAAAGCCGATCAATGACTTCTACTTCGGTCAGCAGAAGGTCCACACGCGTAACTATGTAGTGATGACTAGCCAAGACGAGGAACTAGACTTGATGGCGCTGGTAGACGACGTCAGCCTGACTGAGTTAGTGGAGATGCCAGAGGTAACTGCTGCACGCAATGCGGACGCGTGGGTGGATGCCGATAGTGCTGGCATTCCGCAACGTGAGGTTCCGTCTCAGCCATGGACTCCGCGTACAGTGCCCGTAAGAGAACCTGTGAGGGCGACCATATCGTAGATAGTGAATTGACCACTAGGAGGAAATAATATGCTACAAGAAGTCGATCCGAGAAATGAACAGGTCACAGTCCTGCCGCCTCGTCTTGAGAGCGATGTGCAGGAGGCTTCCACAAGTAGCGAGCAATGGCGGTCAGAGTTTCCTCATCGCTGGGATGAAGACGAGATGGTGACTCGGCGTAGTACTCTGCGCTTCCTACTAGCGGGGTCAGGTGTGCTCTGTCTCACAACAGGAGTGCTGGCCGTGCTCAGTTATTTGCCTTCGGGGCCTGGTGTACAGACCGTTGCGGTAGCAAAAGTGGGAGAGTTAGCTGAGAATGCGTCCAAGGTATTTGACTTCCCCGATCAGTACTCACGCGCTATTCTTATCAATCTGCCAGGAAAAGGGCTTGTAGCGTATAGGGATGAATGCACTCATCTTTCCTGCGCCGTGCTTTATCAAGGGAACGGCAAGCTGCACTGTCCGTGCCACGAAGGCTTATTTGATGCGGCGACGGGCGCTGTCTTAGCGGGACCGCCGACGCGCCCACTGCCATTGATACAGTTAGCAGTTCATAATGGAACGATCTATGCCGTGAAAGAGGTAACGCAATGAAGAGCAAAGAGTACCAGATATTTCTTGTAGCCATTGTACTAGTCGCTCAGCTTTGGCTGGTGACCAATGCACGCACTGCACTGCTTACGGGGCATATAGCACTGTTGGGCTGGCTAGCTCTGGCGAGCGCACTGAGCTTTATAGTGGCGTGCGTTGTCGTTGTGCCACGGTGGCGGCGTATGCGGGCATCGTAGAGCGTCCACTGTGTTGTAACATGCTCCATCTAACTGATAGAGCTATCATAGTGTCGTATACGGGGTTCCAACATTTTTCCCCGTGCGCCGTTGAAGCGGCAGTAGTTGAGCGCAACAGACGTTGTGAGAACTGATGGAAGGTTCTCTGCACACCCTACTTACCCCAACCCTCGAAAGAGGAGGGCGACCAGAGCATGTAGGGAAGGCCACGTAGGAGGAAGCTCCCAATCCTTTGGGTGGTCAGTGCAAGACGTGTATGGCGAAACCTTGATTGGTTGAAGCCCAGTCCTTCTGGTTTGGAATGTGACCCCAGCGAAAGGGAGTTAGACACGCTGGGATCAGCGCCTAGAGGCATATCGGGGGGAAAGATGCCTCTCTCCATCGACGCTGACAGACCTCTGATATGAGAGGGAGAGAGGACGAACAGGACGCCTGGAGCACGTCGAAACTCACGCTGCTGAAACGACGGGATGCCCTAAACAGGGAGCAATCCCTGCATGGGTACGGACCTTCCATAGTACCCAATGTCAGCCTGTAATGGGCCTGGCAGACCGATTCGGCGGTCCACTCAGCCGGGATAAGCGAGAAGTAATTGTCGTGAAACCACGAGCTGAGGCGGGGGAAGGGAAGGAGTTTACGAGCTTCACATCATCTGAAAGCGAGGGCGTGCTGATGCTACCCGACACAGCGATTAGGAGAATGGAAGCACTTGCAACCATCTCGAAACAAGGCAAACAGATCAACGGGCTGTTCCGCCTCATGGAAACGCCTCTGCTGTGGTACGAGGCGTATGCCAACATCTATGCCAACAAAGGAGCCATCACTCCTGGCGTTGACGCGATCACACTTGATGGGTTTTCTGAGAAACGCGTGACAGCCATCATCACCCGGCTCAAGACAGGCACCTATCGCTTCCGGCCCGTCCGCCGGACCTACGTGCCCAAAGCCAATGGCAAGAAACGCCCACTCGGTATCTCTTCAGGAGACGACAAACTGGTGCAAGAAGTCGTGAGATCGATCTTGGAGCGAATCTATGAACCCATCTTTGAAGAGAGTTCGCATGGATTCCGCAAGGATCGATCTCCTCACACCGCGCTCGAAGCCATCAAGCGGGAATGGACGGCGGTCAAATGGCTGATCGATATGGACCTACGGAGCTATTTCGACACCATTGACCACGAACTGTTGATGAGCTTACTGCACCGGAAAATCGGGGATACCCGCTACCTCCGTCTCATTAGGGCTATGCTGGATGCAGGCTACCTGGAAGACTGGACCTACCATGGAACCTACAGCGGTGTCCCCCAGGGCTCGATTGTCGCGCCCATACTGGCTAACGTCTATCTCCACGAACTCGACGTGTTCATGAAAGGACTCAAAGAACAGTTTGATCAGGGCAAGAGACGTGCCAAATATCTTCCATACCACCGATACACGGAACAGATCCGACTCCTGAGAAAGAAAGTGGATCTCCTGAAAGGAAAGGAGGGAGAAGCAGAACACATTCAAGAGATCCAGGCAGACATTCGACATATTGACCGCCTACGAAAACGCCTGCCAAGCGTGGACCCGTTCGACAGTGGATACCGACGGCTTTACTACTGCCGTTACGCTGATGACTACGTGATCGGCATCATTGGGTCAAAAGCCGATGCAGAACGAGTCCAGCAATCAGTCAGGAAGTTCATCGAAGACACTCTCAAACTGACCATTGCAGAGGATAAATCACATATCCGCCACGGTCGGGAGGGAGCCATCTTCCTGGGATATGAAATCAAAACGTATACGGGCAAGCGTCTGGTCACGGTGAAACATGGCCCACGCTACACCGTGAAACGAACGATTTCAGCGCAGATGCAACTGCACATCCCAACGGGAAAGCTCGAACGCTTCTGCCAAAGTAAGAGATACGGGGATTACCACACGATGAGAGCGGCCTCGCGAGGGGCATTGACGCTGCTCAGCGATGCGGAAATCCTGCTTGCCTACAACGGAGAACTGCGAGGATTGGCGAATTATTATGCACTCGCTTGCAATATGAAGCAGCGCATGAACAAACTGGCGTACATCTGGCAAACCAGCTTCTTTAAAACGCTGGCTCACAAGCATCGCCAAAGCGTCCACAAAATCAGTCGCCAACTCAAAACCAATGAAGGATACGCCCTGACCGTCCCGAAAAAGGACGGGGCACGCGTCCTCCGCCTGTTCCGGCTGAAAGACCACAGACCTTTCAAAGGCTCTACTCCAGACATCGATACCCCTGCGAACACGCTGGCCTTGACGCTCAGCCGCTCGGAGCTTATTCGCCGACTCAATAGCGGCCACTGTGAGTACTGCGAGACAACCCAGGGTCCATTTGAGGTTCATCATGTCCGGAAACTGCAGGATATTGCACCGGGAAAGACCCTCTGGCAACGGCTGATGATCGCACGACGGAGAAAAACGCTCATTCTCTGTCGCTCGTGTCACCACCTGCTGCACCAGGGAAATTTACCTGATCGAGAGGTCATGACAAGGACAACGTAAAGGGAGAGCCGTATGCGCGGAAACGTGCAAGTACGGTTCGCGAGAGAGGGTGTCGGGCGACCCCACAAGGGGCGTCCGCTCCCTACTCTACCCCCGTTTTCCCCGCTGAGGATTAATGAGCCTGCTGTTGCTTCAGAAATTCTCCGTTGAGCACTGGGTGTCGATAGCTTTCTTTATCGACTTAATAGTGAAGGAGGCTTATCGTATTTTTTCATCCGTATTAAGCATATTTGCGTAATAGTGCAGAGAAAAAATCAAGAACAGCTTCCTTTCCATCCTCTTCCTTCAGAAACTCATAGCCTCCAAATCTGTATACTTCGTATCCAGCCAGCTTTAAACGTCTGTCTTCTACTACCATGTCTTTATAAAGGGAGGGGTTTGCAATGTTTTCCTCGGAATATTGCGGTTGGCCGTTTATATCAATTATCACTTGTTTTTTGCTAGAGTAATGCTGTTGACCATCTATTTCGATCACGACTCGCTGCTTGTGAGAAAAAAGGAGAAGAAAATCCATGCGCTGCCTAGCCAGCGGTTTTTTCTCATTTTCTTGCTGCCGCTGTTTCAAAGTATAGGGGTCGTAGTGAAGATAGACCTGTGGAATTAAGGCGAAAAGCTTCTCTCGCTCTTGCTGGTTCTGAGCCATCTCTTTCATGTACGTTTTAAACAGAATTTGTTCGGGTACAGAAGACGTAAGAGAACGAAGCAAGCGCTGGTAGAGACTCTTTTCGAGAGCTTTCCTATCAAGTGTGCTATTCCCGTTTTGGTTACTCCACCATTCAAGCATATCTTTCCAAAGGAGTCCACGTTCTGGAGTTGGCTGATCATAAATTAAGCAGTTTTGCGCATTTTTCACAATTTGTATATCGTTATTTACTGAGTCCCTAAAAATAATTTCTGGCTTTTCACCAATAGATGCAAAAATGAGATTTTTAACTCTTCCTTTTGCTCCCCCTTGTTCTGGGAAAGTTACTTTACTCTCGTTGACTATGAAGCCGTTTTTTAGGCATGCTTCCTTCAGTTTCTCTTGAGCGTCAGTTGCCTCTGGCCTATGCGTATATTGGACCTCAAGCACATGACTTACAACGTCGAGAAACACTTCCGTATCTCGTATACTTGTCCAGTCAAGCGTTTTATAAAATTGCTCAACGAGAGTGCGTCGAGCGCCGCTCAATCGCCGCAACTCATCCTCATCTAATTCGCTTGGCTTCACTCCGTAACCCCGGAAAATTTCTTCTATGTCACGGACAACAAGATAGGAGACAGAGAATTCCCGGAAAGCATGGCGGAGCGAAAGAGAAACAAGCTCAGTCATGGCATAACCTCAACTTTGTTTTTGAGTACGAGAAAAGATATCCCCTCCTTCAATCTCTATCCTCTGAATTTCGGGGTTCGTTTATAGCCTTTCGATGACTCGTTTGACCCGTATTCGCAGATAAGTGCAATTTCCAGGCGAGTAATTTCGCGATTGTCTGTGTCTTCAGGGAACTCCAGCATACTGCGGTCCAAGCGCGATAACTCGCTCACGATGATGGTATCGCCTTCCTGCGCGTTCTCCAGAATGGCAGAGCGATCTGCCACTTGCGCCAAGAGGTCTTGCCAGAGATTTTCTCTTCAATGAACTGGATATGTCCCAGATGCGCATTATTCGCCAGTTTCAAAATATCCAGTTTGTTCTTCTCCAAGTCTTGGTCCAGTTTAGAAACGCGTAAATAGGCAAACGTCTGTCCCGGCATCCTTTTTCCTCGCTTCGTGGATAGTGGGAATGAAAACCTCATTCTGGGCAGTTATTTTACCTGAAAGGGGGTCAAAATGCCAGCGTGTTTTATGTGCGAAAAGGGGAAGAGAAACTGATCACTTTCCTTATCAAATTATGATTAGAGAGAATACGCAAACAAATCAGCTAGTTCCAGTCATAACCTATTGACAACCGACGCAAGCTAAGGTAGAGTTGTATAAGGCTAGCTGGGTATGCTTCACCTACAACCACGGCTCGTTATGATAGGCGTCCTGAAGCAACAAAAAAAAGAACTGCGGGGAGGCTTCATGTGTCTGTGAATTGCTGGTAATCACAGAGTACAAAGGAAGCGAAGTAATGAATAGGCCAGAATTAGAGGCGTTACTGGAAGAGCTTGATGAGGCATTGGTGAAAGCTTTCCCCGGTCCAGAGCCGATGAGTGTGCTTGTGGTCGGAGGAGCGTGCTTACTCTTTCAAGGAGTCATCACTCGGCCTACCGAAGATGTGGACGTGATTATCTTTGACATGATGGGCAGCGAGGAGAGCACGTTGATTTTTCATTCACCGACCGCCGACAAGATTCGCCGGATCATTAAGAGAATTGGGAAACGTCATGGACTCAGGGGCGAGCATCAAATGTTCTTCAATGATGATTGTTCTCCCTTTTTGCTTGAACTGGGTGAGAATGAGCTTCCTCCTATGCGGCTGCTCAAAGCCTACCAAAAGTTGCATCTGTACATACCAAGCGACTTGGGATATATCTTGGCTTGCAAGCTCATGGCGGGCAGGCCAGAAAAAGACTTGGCCGACATTGAAGCGCTGTGCCGCACGCTCGGCATCCAGAACCGGGCACAGGCGCAACAGGTCGTGAATCAGTTCTTTCCCTCTCCTATTCATCAAGCTACCTACCTCTTGCCTCGCACATTGGATGGGATATTCGGGAAATGATCTCCCATGCGACGCTTTCGCACCTCTTCGACGTGGAGTCTCTTGCGATCCTCGTCGAAAAGGCTAGTCACACCTTCCTCTCTGTGGTATGCTTTACGTAACAGGAATGAGTATAGAAACTACACAGAGAATGCACTGATGATCTTTCAATTCAAGAACTCAACATTGGCCATGGCCTACGAGGAACTCGCTTCCAGTAAAGAAGGGTTTCGTGAGGCTGTGGGCAATTTCATGAATGCTTTCTTTTTGTATAGTACCGAGAGCCGTCAGTGCCTCCTTGACCGTCCGATCCAGATGCTGGAGAATCCCACGGAGGAGCAACGAGGTTGGGCAGCGTTCTGCGCAGGAGCAGCGGAATACTTAGCCTCGCGGTACGGCTTACAGTGCCCGATTTGGGCACACAATCCAGCCTATCGCATGCCAGAGCCTTGGTATATCATTCCCAACGCTAATCACGCGCTGCGCGAGGCCTTCCAGGAAACGGCCCCTGAACCATTCCGTCGGCGCAATGTGTTTTGCTCGGACCGCGTGTTCAGCAATGCGCACCCGTCATCACGAGAGCCCGGCAACCTTGCCGATCTGCAGCGCAGGCGCACGGAGATACTGGTCGCCTTGCCGCAAGCAGAGCGCGAAGCCTATCTCGCGGCGCATCAGGCGAAGATGTCAGGCAAGCCCCGTATCCATATCGTCTCGTAACCAGGAGACCATTCCAATTTGGGGCAGGATGTACATGAGCTGTTAGCATGTATGAAGCTCTAAAACTAGCGAATGGAGTGATGCACGTATTGAGCGAGCATACCAAACGCGACGATACCGAAGCAGATGATCAGCACGATAAGAGCGATATGGAAGACTTGCCGATATCGTCCCCCGATTTTGGGCGGATCAGGAATGTAGGTGATGGGTGTCACCTCATCCAGATGGCCAAGATCGTGCAGCAGATCTTGCATACATGCGTAGCGCTTGCTTGGGTCACGACGGATTGCACGCATAACCACTGTGGCGAGAGCAGGTGAGAGGGCTGGATTACGCTCGAGGATTCCTGCTGGATCGTGAGAAAGGTGCCGAGTAATGAGCACGAACCCATTGTGTTCCTCGAAGGGCGTCTGTCCGCAAAGTAGTTCGTAGAGCACTACTCCCACTGCATAAATATCTGTCTTGACCGACCCCGACTCTGCCCACCATAGCTCTGGAGCCATGTAGTCAGGTGTCCCAATTGGGGATGAGAAGCCTCGCCAGATGACTTGACGATCTCTTTCTCTCATAGCGATGCCAAAGTCGAGCAGTTTGATCTCACCATTGTCCAGCAGCATGATATTTTCTGGTTTGATGTCACGATGAATCACCCCTTGCTTATGAACATAGACTAGTGTTCGGCATACTTGTGAGATGATATGGAGTACCTCTAGTGTTGGGAGGAGCGCAGGGGCATATTCGTTCATCACCGCTTGCAGCGTACGTCCCCTCAAGTATTCGAGCACGAGATATTCTCTACTGCGTTGTTCACCTCGATTCAGGTGACGTTGAATATTGGGATGGCTGAGCAGGTTGCTGATCTCTTCTTCGCGCTTGTAGCGGGTGAAGATTGCTGCGCCGCCGATGATATCATCATGGGGAAACTTGAGGATGACCTGTTGAAGTGCCGAGTGATCTTGCGCAAGGTAAACACTACTTGCTCCTCCTCCCCCGAGCAGACGGATAATCTCGTAATGATCGATGCGCTGACCAGTCCGATATATTGTTGGCATAGGTCCTCCATGTTCTTTACTGTCGGCAACTCTACCGTTCTTCCAATTCGTTGCGGCTGTGCGGTACAAGGTGGATGTCGATGTCGGTCGAGAGGCGCAGCAGGCGATTGATCATGGAGCCTCTCAGTATCTCTTCCCAGCGAGTGCGTGCAGGTTGACCTAGGACGATTTGCGTGACCTGATGCTCTTTGGCGATCTCGACGAAGGCTTTGGCAATATCAGGACTCTTGGTGCGAATGACTGTGGCACCCAAATCTTCTGCAAGCACCGCATGTTCTTCCAAGTGGCGTCGCGCTTCTTCGCGGTGCTGCTTTGCTTTGCTGCCATATCTGAGCCAGCCAATCAGCTTGCTCGTGAAGGCAAGATAGCCTTGTGGCTCGATCCACACGGCGATTAGGTCTGCATGCAGGCCATGAGCCAGTCGCCAGGCGTCACGGATGACCTGGCGAGTGTGCGGACGTGCATCGAATCCCACCAGCACACGCTCACTCGCAGCCCATACTCTCTGGATACCATGTTCGGTCATGTACTGCTGGAGTTGCTCTTCGGTCTTCTCAGCGGTGCGCCGTAGAGCCATTTCGCGTAACGCCGTCAGATTTCCCTCGCTGAAAAAGTGGTTGAGCGCGGTCTCGATGCGGTCTTGGGGATAGATGTTGCCGTGCTTCATGCGTTGGCGCAAGGCGTAAGGAGAGATATCGATCAACTCCACTTCGTCGGCTTGGTCCAGAATCCAGTCGGGCAGCGTCTCACGCACACGCACGCCAGTGATGCTGGCCACCACGTCGTTGAGGCTCTCCAGGTGTTGGATATTGAGCGTAGTGACCACGTCAATGCCGGCGTTCTGTATCTCTTGCACGTCCTGATAGCGCTTCATATGCTTTGAGCCGGGCACATTGGTATGCGCGAGTTCGTCGACCAGTACCACTTTGGGATGACGGGCAATGATGGCCTCGGTATCCATCTCTTCCAGAGTCACGCCACGATAGGTGACTTTCTTGCGTGGGATGATCTCTAAGTCCCCGATCTGGGCCTGTGTCTGGGGACGGCCATGTGTTTCGACATAGCCTATCACAATGTCGGTCCCACGGCTCTTACGGCGATGCCCTTCGTTGAGCATGGTGTAGGTTTTGCCAGCTCCGGCTGCCGAGGCCAGATAGACACGCAAGCGGCCACGCTTGTGCTGGTATTCTGCGGGTTGCGAGTTACGCTGTCGTCCTGTTGCAGGAGTGGTTGAGGGAGCGGTTCCCAAGTCACTGTCGCGCAGGCTGTAACGACGCAGCAGTTCCTCTGGATCTGGGGGTCCCTCTTCATGCCGTGTTTCGTTAGACATGTCCTTTAGCCATCTTCTTTTTGTCTTTCCGCACTCTCACGCGAGACAGATCGAACTCGTGCAAAGAGTGCGGAACAGCCTTACTTTAGCGCATCCAGTGTCAGATTCAACTCAAGTACATTGAGATAGGGTTCACCAAAGATACCCAGGAAGCGCCCATGGACATGATCCATAACCAGTTGCTGCACTATTTTCCGGCTGAGGCCACGAGCGGACGCGATACAGGGCACCTGATAGAGGGCTGCCGCAATCGAGATATCAGGATCGAGTCCTGATCCTGAAGCCGTTACCAAGTCCACTGGCACTGGGCCAGGAGGCGCGTTGGGATTCTCCTTCTTCAGTTCGGCGACGCGCTGCTGCACTGTCTGGATCAGCACCTTGCTAGTTGGCCCGAGATTCGAGGCGGTCGAGTTGTCGGCAGCGTAGGGCGCGGGTGTGCCCGTGGCTGCTGAGACGGTTGCTGAAGGTCGGCCATGGAAGTACTTGGCCGAGGTCCAGTACTGCCCGATCAGGTCTGAACC
>JAFATZ010000233.1 GCA_019243675.1 Ktedonobacteraceae bacterium
GCAAGTTGAACAAACTGCCCAATACTGATATAATACGCTATCACATCGGAAAAGTGTTGGCACATATCGCCTCGTGCGTAGAAATTCAGGAGGTTTTTTGCTCTATGAAAGTGTATAGGGCGGAGCAGATTCGCAATGTAGCGCTAATTTCTCACGTCGGAGCAGGCAAAACATCTCTGGTAGACGCGGCATTATTTGACAGCGGCGCGGTTACCCGTCAGGGAAGAGTGGACGAAGGTAGCTCGGTCTCTGATTACGACCCCGATGAACTGAAGCGGCGTATGTCATTGAATGTCAAAGTGTTGCCTGTTGAATGGAAGAATACGAAGATTAATCTTATTGACGCTCCAGGCTACGCCGATTTTATTGGTGAAGTGAAAGCAGGTCTGCGCGTAGCCGATGCCGCCTTAGTCGTAGTGACGGCAGAAAAAGGCGTAGAGGTGGGTACAGAACTTACCTGGCAATATGCAGATGAGCGCGCACTTCCACGTATAGTCGTGGTCAATAAACTTGATCGAGAAAACACCTCTTTCGAGCAGGCATTAGATTCCTTACGCCGACAATTCGGCGCAAAAATTGTTCCCCTGCAAATTCCTATTGGCGAACAGGCTAACTTCAAAGGCGTCGTGGACCTAGTTTCCCAGAAAGGCTACACCTTCGAGGGTGGCAACAAGGTACAAGAGATCGCCATTCCTCCCGAACTTCAGGAACACATCAGCAGTTTCCGCGAGCAACTCATTGAGGGAGCCGTTGAGAGCGACGACGAGATTATGGAGAAGTTCTTGGAAGGCGAGGAGTTAAGCGAGGCAGAGATTTTGTCGGTTATTAAGAAGGGCACGAAGAGTGGGCAGATTGTTCCCGTACTGTGCGCTTCCGCAGGCAAAAATATCGGCGTACAGACTGTGCTGGACGCTATTGTGGATTATCTGCCCGACACAGTTGATGCATTACCTACAGATGCCAAGGTACTGAAAAATAGCACATCGGTCTTCATCTTCAAGACAGCAGCAGCACAGGTGGGAACAATCTCAACCTTCCGTGTCTACAGCGGGTCGCTCAAGCCCGACAGCCATCTCTATAACGTCCAGACGAAGGCCGACGAGCGTTTTGGGCAGTTGATAATACAGCGCGGAAAAACGCAAGAGACGGCCACAGAACTTCTCGCTGGCGACATCGGTGCAGTAGCGAAACTGGCTAATACGCATACTGGTGATACACTTGCCAGCAGTAAGGATGCCACTCCGCTAGAGCCGATTAACTTCCCCGAACCAGTCTATACAGTGGCTGTTATGCCCAAAAGCCAGGCGGACTTGGACAAGATGAGCAATGCCCTTGCTCGCATTGTGGAAGAGGATCGTACCTTGCGCGTCACACGCGATCCACAGACGGCTGAGGTACTGCTCTCGGGCATGGGCGAGTCACACCTGCAGATCGTCGTTGAAGGCATCAAGCGTAAGTATGGCGTAGACCTGGAGGTCCGCGAACCACGCATCTCATATCGCGAGACGATTCGCAAGAAAGCGCGGGCGAATGGACGCCACAAGCGCCAGAGCGGCGGTCACGGACAATTCGGCGATGTCTGGCTGGAGATCGAGCCACTGCCACGCGAAGGCGAGCAAGTCTTCGTCTTCGAGGACAAAATCGTCGGTGGTGTCGTCCCTGGTCAGTATATCCCCGGTGTGGAAAAGGGAGTGCGCGAGTCGCTCAAGCGTGGCTTCCTGTCAGGCAACCCTATGGTCTACGTCAAAGTGGCTCTTGTCGATGGCAAGTATCACCCAGTAGATTCATCGGCGCAATCGTTTGAGGTCGCTGCCTCACTTGGTATGCAGGAGGTCGTTCCACAGGCCAATCCGGTGCTGCTGGAGCCGATCATGAATGTCGTTATCACCGTGCCCGAGGGTAACATGGGTGACGTGATGAGTGACATCAATACTAAACGTGGTCGTGTCCTGGGTATGGACTCGGTGGGCAACGGCATACAGCAGGTCACTGCCTTGGTGCCACAGGCCGAAATGTTGCACTATGCTACCGACCTGCGCTCTATTACGCAAGGTCGTGGCTCGTTCAAGATGTCGTTTGCTCAGCATGAAGAGGTTCCCGCTAACATTCAGCAAGAGATTATTGCTGCCCGCAAGAAGGTAGAAGCATAGAGTGGAGAGTAAAAAATTGCCCAGCACGCTGGGCAATTTTTTACTCTAACATGTGACAGCAATTATTTCGCCGCCGCGCTCGACTGAACGCTTCGCAGCCTCCATGACGATGATATTGCGTCGCGCCTCCTCTGCTGGCACAGCTAGGGGTTCATCGTTGTGCAAATGATTGGCCAGATTACGATGAAAGGCGTAGAGCGGAGCAGGAGGCAACATTAAGCGTTGCTCATGAATGATATCACCTGTTTCGCATGTGAAGACGCTGAGATTGGGCAAGGCTTCGGACGGAGCGAGATGCTCTTCAAGCAAATCTCCCGACCAGCGCCGCGTCTTGACTGTTTCCTGTCGCCAATGGCCGACGATAGCCCCACGCTCACCCAGGATATACCACTTCGGTTTCATAACAGCGGCAATATCTGAATGCATAAACTCAGCCTCTTGTCCAGCAGCAAAACGTAAGTGAACGCTAGCCTGATCGGCATTGGTGACATCGTGCCAGACGCGCTTGTGCTCAACAGCGCGTACGCTGACGACGGGGTCGGCAATGAGATTGAGAATCCAATCAAGGTAGTGTGAGCCCCAGTCGTAGAAGACACCACCCGAGATAGGCTCGTGCGAGTGCCAGTAATCACAAGGATGCTTGTAGCCACCTATAAATGTTTCGATGTGAAAGACATTGCCAATGATGTTGCGCTTGAGTACCTCTTGA
>JAFATZ010000038.1 GCA_019243675.1 Ktedonobacteraceae bacterium
AGCGAGCAGATTGTGCCTCCATGATAGGGGCAGTCCGACATGTCCTGAGCCTCATAATCTTGTGCGCAGACTATACAATTTAGCACGGGCAGGTTGCCATTTTGGGCCACGAACACAGGAATGTCGCGTGCCATATAGTATTTGCCCTTTGTAATAATCGCTATGACGGGCGAAAGGACGAACGCTATTCCGATTGCCAAGAAGGGAGAGTATGCCTGTGCCACTGTTCCGAACAAGCCGAAGAATGCAGCTACAGAGATTACTGAGGCGATGACCATGGACCCGAAACCGACGGGATTGATATTGTAGAGATGTGCTCGTTTGAACTCAATATAGGTTGGACTCAATTTCAGCAGTGGTTTATTGATCACGAGATCGGCTACCACTGCCCCAATCCAAGCTATAGCTACGTTGGAGTAGAACCCAAGCACGGTATTCAAAAATCCGAACACCCCTAGCTCCATTAAGAGTAAGGCCACTCCTACATTGAAGAAGACCCAGACGACTCGTCCGGGATGCCAGTAGAGAACTCGCGAAAAGAAGTTGGACCAGGAGAGAGAGCCTGAGTAAGCGTTGGTTACGTTGATCTTCACTTGCGAAAGTATGACAAAGAAGGTAGCTAGCGCTACTACTATAAACTGATTCGGTACTAGCACACCGAAGCCCTTGATAAGTTGGTGAATTGGCTCTACCGCTAGCTTAGCCCCAGAATCGGTGAATATGTAGAAGGCCAGAAAGGCTCCTCCGAGCTGCTTGAGCACCCCTAGAATAATCCAGCCTGGCCCAGCACTGATTACTGCAATCCACCATCTCTTGCTATTAGTGGGGGTCTTGTCCGGCATGAATCTGAGGTAGTCCACCTGCTCTCCTATTTGTGCGATTAAAGAGAGGGCGACACCAGCTCCCAGGCCGAAAGCTAGGTAATTAAAGCCAGCCCCAGTGGGAGAAGTGCCAGCGAAGTGCGTGAAGTTTGCAAAAGCTCCAGGATCTTTAAAGAGGATGGCTAGAAAAGGCGCTACCAGCAAGATGAGCCAGATTGGCTGAGTCCAGACTTGCAGCTTCGAGAGCAACGTCATGCCGAATACAACTAATGGAATAACCATCAGGGCGGAGATGAGATACGCCAACCACAACGGAAATCCGAAGAAGACGTTCATGGCTTGGGCCATGACAGAGCCTTCCAGAGAGAAGAAGATGAAGGTAAAGCTCGCATAGATCAAGGATGTTAACGTGGATCCGAAATAGCCGAAGCCAGCCCCACGAGTGAGCAAATCCATGTCTATATTATACTTGGCCGAATAATAAGAGATTGGGATGCCAGTTAGGAAGATAACTAGTCCGGCGGCTATGATGGCCCAAAAAGCGCTAGTGAAGCCATGCGTTACGGCGATAGAACCCCCAATGGCAAAGTCCGCCAAATAAGCGATGCCTCCGAGCGCAGCAGTGGCTACCGCATACTCACTCCATTTCCTGAATGAACGAGGAGCATAGCGCAGAGAATAGTCCTCTAAAACTGGGTTGTTGACTAAGGTGCTGAAGTGCCGTTTCGGCTTGTTACTCTCTTGTTGTGATGACTGTTGTTCGATTTTCACGATTTCCCTCTCTTGCTTGTGAAAGTCCACTCATAAATTGGACCGTCATGGAGGATGACACCTACAATGGATGAAGGGGAGACAATATGCTGAGACGGATACTTGCGCCAATGCCACTCATCTCGTCATTGAAGAAAGGGGTTTATAGACTCTACAATAATACACCCTTATTGTAAAGCATAAGCTCCAGGTAATCGATGGTCAACAGACAAATTGACTTGGATTGAGCAGGTAGTTATTGTGCAGTTTTAACAATGTTGAGGTTACTCTCTGCTGGCTAACTGATAAAGAGGCGGGTAGTAAGGAGAGGATGACGCATACTACCGATATCCACGAGAGGCGTAAACGCGACCACGGCATCGCTACTTAAGTCGAATAGCTCAGAACGTCTCGCAATTGCTATCAGCGTTGGTTTGAGTCGCCATATGATTCCGCTTGCTTGACTTTGACCAAGTGGCATTAAACGCTGGCAGGCTGAAACCAGACCCGTCAAGAACTGTTGCAGGTGAGCCAATACAGTAGCAGTCTCGTCTACACCGAGTATACCAGCCACCAAGCCAAAGGCTGTGCTATAGTGAATATCCACTCCGGCCATCTTGGCTGAGTGCTGCGCTGCTTGCACCAGCGAGTTTTGCTGCACATCCTGTACCAGTTGAAGAAATCTCCTCCCTAGAGTAGCACTAGCTGTCCGACTCTCACGAGCAGTTTTGAAGGCGCTCAATTGCTCGTTCAGAGCGAGCCAGCGTGCTTCAAAAATACTTAGGTCGAGAGATGCTAATCTGTATCCAAGCCGACAAAAAATACTCTCTAACCCTCCAACCTCATCCAGATAGTCGTGCAGGAAAGATTCAAGCTGCTCAACGGTGAGAACTCCTTCTGCTGCCAGCGTTTCTAGTCCAAAAGAGTGGGCGAGCGAGCCTATTGGCAGGGCACTATCGGCCAATTGCATTATCTGCAGAAGTGCCAGGGAATCAATGTACATACATGTTTAATCTTGACTTCTTCTTCTCAGATTATTTTGTTTACTATTGTAAGAGAAGGAACAAGACGAAAGCACAAGAGGGAGCAGTCCCTCCTGTGCAGGTAGTCGAACTAGGACCGAACTGCCGTGTCTTGCTTAGCCAAAGCTAGGACTGCTGGTGCTCCTGCTGCGAGTTCAGAGGCAATCTTGCCCTCCGCATCAATCAGGACCGCCATAGGCGTGCCAGTGGCCCCAAACTGGCTGCCTACACTCATGCCTGCCTGATCCAGCACGACAAGCGAACGCAGTTCCATCGCCTGGTTGCTCTCTACGCCTTCGCTTGAGACGACAAGCAGCCGAGGTTTTCCCTCGGGCAGCTCGGCCTCCCAGGCTTTGAGGTCCGGCAACATGCGCTGGCAGAAGCCGCACCCAGGTCGCCAGAAGAGAACGAGGGTCTTGCTGCCTCGCAAGTCGGAGAGCCGGATTAGGTTGCCAGCGAGGTCAGGCAAGCTAAACTCTGGGGCAACGTCGCCAATCTTGAGGGGAACAGGTTGTCTAAGCATAGCACTTGCTCCGTTGCCGTTTCTTTGGGCAGCCATCGGTATCATTTTAAGGGCTGGCAGGCCAATCGCGCTAGCGACCAGCGCACGAATGGCGTCTGCTCCCTGGGCTAGCGAACTGCCAATATTTCCAGCGGCATCAATGAGGACGGCGCTGGGCGTGGCAGCCGCTTGGTATGCTTGAGCCACTTCGCGGTCCTTTTGTAACAGAAGGTGGGTGATCCCATACTCACTCATCTTACTACGATTGGCTTGCGAGGTACCCAGACTGATAACGACTAAGGTCAGTTTACTCGCATAGTCCCGTTGCCAGCGACCAACTTCTGGCCAAATCGCCGTGCAAGGGCCACAAGTGGGGTCCGAAAAGAGCAGGAGTACTGGTTTGCCTCTGGCACGCAAGGCATCCAACGTGAACAACTCTCCCTGCAAGCTAGACAAGCCAAACGTGGGAGCTTGTGTGCCCACTGCCAGCCCGCTTTCTCCTACACTATCGGCGAGCGGTGCGAAACCTGCATCAGTAAGGTGCCCCTCCACTGCTTCGATGCGCAACAGCAACCGTCCTTGCTGACGCAGCATATGGAACAGCAGCCAGCCTTCTCCAACGAGCACTGTCACTACTACCAGCGTCCCAATGAGTTCGATGCGTTGAACCAGAGCTAGCGTGCCCAACCAACTCCCGATGTCAAACCCGGCAGTAGTTCGTCCGAACCCGACCACGACTCCTGCGAGAGCGGCCAACACGAGGTTGCGGATAAGGGTGGGCCAACCTACGGGTTCGGAATGCAACTGGCCGAAGCAGTGACAGTCGGGGGTGCGTCCACGCGCCAGATTGTAGCCGATGCCTGCTACAAACAGCAGTAAGAGCACAAGTGCCGCAACGGCCCCCCACCAGGCAGAGGTCGAGGGCAGCAGTGCTATCGCCACCGCCAGTTCAGTCAAAGGTAGCACGAGACCAAACAGCTTTGCGAACGTGCCAGGCACCCCAAAGTCGCGCAAGGCATGCTGTGAGCCAGCCAGATCAGCTAGCTTAGCCAGTCCGGCCACCAGAAAGACCGCCGCGAGCACGATACGTAGACTCAACACAGCAATGTCCATAGTGATTCTCCTCTCTGGTGAAAACTCTTCAACAAAAAGAATGCAGCACCCCTCTCAGACTAGGTACGGCGACATGCCCAACGCATTCCTGGTGGTGCTCACATACTCTTGCTTCCAATGTGGCCTGAGCACATAGCGCCCCGGTATAACAGGCATCTGACCAATGTGTGTGGACCAGGTATCAGGCGAGCGTCTGCTTGAGAGATGCACAGGGCTGACACCCCAACGATAGATGTAGAACCACTCGTGGGCCTGCAAGCTCGCTTCTTCGGCCTGTTTCACGTCGGGATGCCTGCTCAGACGCTCATGGATGACCTGATCGTTATTCACACTGCTATGGGGATAGCCATCCACCACATCGAAGGCCGAGCGGCGAAACAGCGAACAGTTCTGGCACACGCCCATCTGATGGTCGCTGTGCAACCCTCGGTGGTCCAGATACCAGTACGCATGGGGATTATAGTAGTCAGCATCTGCTAAGCGCCCGATACTCATAGAGAGCCGCCAGGGCAGTGAGATATCATCATCGTCCCAGTTGGTGAGCAGACTGCCAGAAGCCAGCGCTATGCCAGCATTGAGCTTCTCTCCCAGCGAGCTAAACCGTCTGGGAACGTTGATCACGACCACCCCTGGCGCATCACAAACCAGTTCCTGGCCCGCACAGTCATTGAGTACCAGCAATTCCTTGTCTGCATAGTCCTGCCTCAAGAAGGATTCAATTGCTTCCTCCAGCAGCCACTGGTAGGTTGGCGGTCTATTATAGGTGGCACAAATGCAACTGAGCTTCATGGTAGTTTCCTCCCCACAGTGTCCTGCCCCTTTCCAGGCTGGTCGCGGTCAGACAGGGCAAGTATGGCGCGTCCCGGTCCACAGACCCTGCGACACGCAAGCTCCTTTCTTGGAGAACATAGCTCGCCTCTTTTCTCAGGTGAGGCAGGTAGACAAAGCGCTACCAGTCAACACCCACTGAGTATACATGGTCGAGAGTCAGTCATGGGAGGTGCGCACAGATGCACATGGACGTATTAGGAATGAGTCTGCTTCCCTGACAGGCTTATCCTGATCGTGATCGGCTGACTGGGCAAGTCAACGACCCAACCAACTACACCAAGGTCTCCAACACACAAGACGCCTAGAGAAACAACATACAAGTGAGCAACAGAAGGAGCAGCGAAGTATACTCTTCTTTAGAAGAGTATACCTTCTAACTCTGCCTTTGTCAAGCATGGGGTAAAAATGTAAAAATCGGATAGCTCTCTTTTTATCTGTGTAGAATGCACAGATAAACAACCTTTTCTCTCTAAAAACTTTGCATCATTCTGGATGAATGTGACAAATTTTGTAAATCAATAGCTAGGCTTCTACATGTAGCCCAATAAAACCTTGACAAATTTACTAACTGGACAGTACACTTTTGCTAATCGTTCAGCTAGTCAGTATATTTGCCTGATGAAAGGAAGATCGCTTGTGGATTCTACTATTGAGCAAGGCCCTGTTGTAGCAGCGCCAGCACAGCCTCAACCACGTCTACAGCGCAATGCTCTGTCTCTATTTGAGACTGTTGCCTCTACGCTTGCCAACATGGCCCCCGCCGAAGGTATCTTTGTCGCCATTGGCCTAACGGTGTCGTTCATGGGTTCACGAGCTCCCTGGGCTTTTCTGCTAGCCATGATTGCCGTTTTTACGTGTGCGAATACGATGAGTGAATTCTCTCGTGCGCGCCCCAGTGCTGGCTCATTTGTATCCTTCATTGCCAATGGCATCCAGGGCTATGCCCCTCGTGCAGCGCTCTTTGTATCAACTACCTGTTTTGTTATCCTGATGTTAGGCTATATCATTTCAACGGCTTCCGCTGTAGTTTTCTTGGGTGCATGGGTGCAAGTATTAGTGCCAAGCTTGAACTGGATGGTGATCTCTGTTGTGGCGCTGCTGATCGTTGTGCCATTGTTACTACGCGGCGTCGCTGTTTCCACGATACTATCCTTTGTTATGTTTCTGATCGAGGCTGTGGCACTCTCTTTCTTGGCCGTAGCGATTCTGTTTCTGGCGCACGGTCATATCACTGCCCCTTTTACCAACGCGGGTGGTATGCCAGGCTTTAGCGGACTGGCGTTGGCCTTTCCTATTGTTGTACTTGGATTTGTGGGCTGGGATAACTCAGGGGCATTGGCGGAGGAGACAAAGCAGCCGCGCCGTACAGTGCCTATTACGGTGTTTGTCTCTGTGTTCATTGTAGGTATGGTGTATTTTCTTTCCTCATATTCGATGATTGTCGGCTTTGCTGGTTTGAAGCTCAAAGATCCGCTAGGTGCGCTGAGCGTTGATCCCTCACCTTTCCTGACCGTCGCTAGGAACTACCTCCCTTGGTTTCTGGCTGTGCTTGGCCTCGTTGGTGTCACCAGTTCCGCTGGCTATTATATTGCCTCAGCTACCTCACAGACGCGCATCATCTTTCACAGTGGTCGTGAGGGACTCTTACCCGCCTTCTTTGCACGCGTCACTACTGGTGCAAAGCCTGTCCCGTATGTAGCTGTGCTCAGCTATATACTGCTCTCTCTTGCCCTGATCGTTCTGCCTGGTATCTGGCTGAACGCTAACGACGTTTTTACCTATGAAGCGACCATTGGCACTGTGCCAGTTGTGTTGATCTACTTACTGGCAAACGTGGCGCTGCCGCTCTACTTCTGGAAGTACCAGCGCTCTGCATTTAACTGGTTCAAGCATATTGTGGTACCGTTGATCGGCGTTGCTGTGCTGGCATTGCCCATCTGGGGTTTCTTTGCTCCTAATCAACCTACGCCCTATAATTACTTTGGCTGGATATTCGCTGGCCTGCTCATCCTGAGTGCAGCATGGGGTGGCTATGTTTTCCTAAAGCGCCGCGATGCGGTAAAATATCTAGGTAGCATAGTCGCCGACGAATAGGGGCTAAAAAAAGGAAGCGTACCATGAGCAGTGAGATGCTGAATGAGTTTGATGGCATGAAATCCGTACATCTGGAAGGGGAGATTCCTACTACACGCGGGGACGAGGAAATTGCACGTTCGCTTGAGTATGGTCTAGAGGCCGCGCCAAGCATCAAAGATCGCACCATTTCCCTTTTCAGCCGTGGGGAGTTGCCACACTTCGCAGGCATCAATACCTTCCTCAAAGTTCCGTTCCTTGAGGATGTACGCAAGGTTGGAGAGTATGATGTAGCTATTCTGGGAGAGCCACTGGACACGGGCACAACGTACCGTGCAGGAACACGTTTTGGCCCACAGGCGATACGTCGCATTTCGGCCCTCTACACTTCCTACAATTTTGAGATGGGTGTCGATTTGCGCGAAAGCTTGAAGATTGCTGATATCGGTGATGTCTTTGTTATCCCGGCTAACATCGAGAAAAGCTTTGATCAGATTGCTCTGGCCGTCTCGCACGTATTTAGCAGTGGCGCGTTTCCTGTCTTGATCGGTGGCGATCACTCGCTAGGCTACCCAAATGTGCGTGGTATCGCTCCCCACGTTGACGGCAATGTTGGTATCATTCACCTTGATCGCCATATCGACATTCAGGAGACGGATATGGATGAGCGTATGCATACCACCCCCTGGTTTCATGCCACCAACATTCCCAACGCTCCTCCAAGCAATCTAGTGCAGGTTGGTATCGGCGGCTGGCAGGTTCCTCGCGCTGGCGTGAAAGTTGGGCGTGAGCGCAAAACGAATGTGATCAGCATGAGTGATGTGGAGCGTCTAGGCATTGAGAAGATTGCAGAGATTGCTCTAGAGCTGGCTTGGAAGAATGCCAAAGCGGTCTATCTGAGCTTTGATATTGATAGCCTTGATGCTGGCTTTGTCCCTGGCACAGGCTGGCCTGAGCCGGGTGGCTTTACTCCTCGTGAGGCACTCAAACTAGTACAGCTCATCGCCAAGGAAGGTCTCTGTGCGATGGAGGTCGTGGAAGTGTCCCCTCCATACGATGTGAGTGACACGACCGCGCTCATCGCTCTGCGTGTGATCGTTGACGTACTGGCTTCGTTGGTCTATCATGATAAGTTGCCACGTAAAGGGTAAGATAGAGAATGGACATAAATTTTAACCTTCATTGCCTGTTTGCACATTGGGTTACTTATGTTCCTTCACGATGAGAATGCCCTCACAGGCCGGAAGTTGTCCCCGAATGCGTCCCTCCACTATTACTAGGTTCATATAGATATTGAGCAGATTATCAATAGGATGTTGTATCGCGTCTTCCTCTCGTCTTGTGGTATGACCAAATGGGGAGAGTTGCCGCGTCTGTCTTCGAGAAGGTGGCATTCCGTGATAATAAGGAAAAATGCGGTCGAGAGTAGGGTCAAGAGTGAGGGTGAGAGGACCTGGGTGCGCATGGTTGTGAATGTAGTCTAGGATGCGGTCGAGGGGACATGCAAGATCACCAGCAAGGCCAAGAGCGAGCGCGAGCGCGAGGGGACGCGCGCGTACGCGATCGAGGGGATGGGCGAGCGCATCGGTGAGCTCGTGAACGACAACATAGGCACGCTCGAGGACACGATCAAGGGCACGAGCGCGATCAAGGGTGCGAACAGGATCGAAGTTGTAAATGGGGTCAGAGTCGCGGTCAAGGGCATGAAGGGCGCGTTTGAGAGTGTGGAGGATGCCGCCAACCTGGTCGAGGACACGGTCAAGGTTACCGTCCTTGGCGAAGACATCCCTTACTAATTCTTCTAGAACGCTAACCGATAGTATCGGAACTTCCTTTGTCCTGGCAAATCTTTGACCCCCCATGAGCCAGTAGCCGGTACCTGTCGGCAGCCTGTCAGGTATACCTTCACCTTCGAGTTCACCTGCTGCTGGTAGTCGATAATGCCAAGGGCCTGCTTCGCGTTCTGTTAACCATCCACAGAACGCTATAGCTTCCGATAAACGTACACCCAGCACCGGGGCATTTCCCTGACCAGGTAGGAAACGATATGATGTCCAGTGATCGGGCTGAAGACAGTGACCTCGTGTTCGCTGTTCATCAAGGAACACCTGGTACTCAGCACAGGTGATGAATGAGGTATCCCCATAAGTCTCATTGTGGAGATGAACCATTCGGCGTAACCGTCTGGCCAGCAATGCTCCGGCGATCACATGTTGTCGTTCAGGGTCAAGATCCTCTACGCCCTCTTTGAGCAGCGTTCCCAGCCTAGCTCTCGCTTCTGGCTGTACCTGGAGTGCCTCTTTGTCACAATCAATAGCAAGTTCTATAGAAGTTGCCGACGGATAATCATCAGTCAGGCAGGCATTGATGATTGGCGTTGCATCTGCCATAGCGCAGTACAAACGAATCGTTTCCCGCCACCAAGTCGCTTTCACTCGCACTGCCAGAGTGTGTCCCATTTGGTTTCTTTGTATATACATGGCAGCCAGGTACTCTTGAAAAGTCTGGTGAGCGAAGCTATAGATGCCGTTCTCCCGCTCTAACAGCAAACCGCTGATATTTTCTACCAGTTGCAAGAATGCCTCGGGCGACATTGACAAACGCTCCAATGGCTCCTGAATCACCTTTCGCACCTCATCGAGTGGAATATCACGAGTGCCTTTGATCATCAAGTGATAGGCAAGTCGCTCCAAAACCACCTGCATCTGTACAGGAGTTATTTCTAGAACCTGCCCTAGCGCTCTCTGGCGGCCGCCGAGAAAGACCTTGCAGATCTCGGCATACAAAGCTACACGATTGTCTGGCAATTCCCTTCCATAACGGTGGACCGTAGCGATCATAGTGAGCAGCAATGGATTGACAGTGAGTTCGAAGAGAGCAGGTACATTGCCTAGTTGCTGAACCAATTCTCTGGCCTTGAACCTTGCACTTGTATGTACATCTAAGCCATCCTTCTGGCAACTCATGATTTCGTTGGCAAGATACCATTTGTCGACGAACTGTTCGACCTGCTTGGGCGTGAAAAGTCGCACTTCCAGTACGGTCACCCCACTTAGTAGGTTGCTGCGATACCCAAAGGGACGAGAGGTCACAATAAAGCGATTCTGGCAATAGGCGACCATTTGTCGCTGAACCCAATCCGCCACTACCTGGCGAATCTTGGGATCGGCCACTTCGTCTAGGCCGTCCAACATGACAATGCACCCTCCCTTGGTCAACTGCTGTTGGACCCATCCCAGTGGTGGAGAGGGCTGATCCCATTTCTTCAGATGTTCATGCACGGCATCCACTAGCGAGAAATCGGGTTGCTTTTCGATCTCATTGGCATGATCGCGCAGGAAGAGCAAGATGGGCAGTTTGTGCGATATCCTGGTCCGGTGATGTCGGGGGTGCGCCTTCTGATAGGGGACCAGTGTAAGCGTGATGTACTTCAAAAGTGTCGTTTTGCCACTGCCAGGTGGACCAATAATCACGAGGTGCTGATTGCGTAGGGGGGCAGATACCAGATAATACTGGATGGCATGAATCCCTTCAGGCAGGGCTGGGGATATCTGGATGGGGTTGGGAGTCGCCGTATGTAGTGTGGTGGGGTTAATACTCGGTTCCACAAAGATCTGGTCCAATTCTAGCGCGTGGGGACCCTGAATGCTCAACCCTTTCACGTCCAGATATTGATGCCGATAGCGAAGGTAGTGGTAGTACCGTTTCGGATAGTAGGATATGATGTCTTGGACCCAATGATCGAACCACTCGGCGGTCCGCTCAGCCCATTGATCCTTCAGTATCTGGCAGGCTTTACCTACAAAACCGGATATGAAGACAGCTAACTCGTAAAGTACTCCTATAAGGAATGCGGGCAGGGGATACTCTGTGACAAAGCGAGGAAAAATAGCAACAGTTGCTGCAGGGACAACAAAGGCAGCCAATACACGCAGGAGTAGGGGCCAAAAACGACCAAGGAAAGGTGGAGAAGGCGGTGAACTGCTCATTGGCGATCCTTATTACCAATATACGAACAACACCTCTAGTTGTTTGCAGCCTCGCTGCACGTGCTGCCTTAACGTGCATGAATACAATTGCCCGATTCGCATATGAGTATATCAAAAAATACCGTTGTCTTCAAGAGGAAAGATGAATGCAGCCTCTGGATGTGCTTGACAAAAACTTGCGAGCGGCTTAAGGTGAGTTTGCACTCTATGCGTAAGGAGATTTTTTATGCCCACCTTTCATCGTCATACTCGTCAAGCACTGGATACTTTGGTAGAGGAGTACACTACGCAGTATACTCTGTCGCGGCGCACGTTCCTACAGCAAGCAACTGCTGCCGGGCTAAGCGTCAGCGCCGCCTCTGCCTTGCTAGCAGCCTGCGGTGGCAGCCCTACTAAGGTCACTGCTATCGATGCTCTGACCGAGTGGGGCGGCTCAGAATTGGATTCCTTCAATGCCATTAACGCGGCTTTCACCCAGAAAACGGGCATCAAAGTTAACGTCGAGTCGACACGCGACCTGTCGGCAATACTGCAGACGCGGGTTAGGGGAAATAACCCGCCCGATATCGTGGGCATGCCCAATCTTGATTTGATGCACCAGTTGGCCGACCAAGGGAAGTTAGTACCGTTGGACAAGTTCATTGATATGAATAAGTACAAGCAGGACTATGCCCAGACCTGGATTGACTTAGCCTCATGGAAGAGAACCCTGTACGGCGTTCTGCCCGGTGGGGGCAACAAAGCCACCGTCTGGTACAATCCCAAGCAGTTCCAGGCTGCGGGTGGAACGATCCCCCAGACCTGGGACGATTTGATTGCCATCTCGGACAAGTTTGCCAGTGCTGGCAAATATCCCTGGGCGATGGGTGTAGAAAGCTCATCCTCCAGCGGCTGGCCTGCCGCCGACTGGATTTCTGAGATTTATATCAACAAGTACGGCCCGGACATGTACAATCAATGGGTGCAGCACAAAATCCCCTGGACGCATGCCAGCATCAAAGATGCCATTCAGATGTTCGGTCAGATTGCACACGGCAAGCACTACATTAATGGTGCACCGCAGTCGATCCTGGCAACAAATTTCCAAGATGCCTCCTACCAGCCATTTACATCACCACCCCAGGCGTATATGTATTATCTGGGCGATTTCACGGCTGGCTTCATCACCAGCCAGTTTAAGACGCTCAAGGCCGGTACGGATTTCAACTTCTTCCCCTTCCCCATGATCAACGCTCAGTATAAGGACGCGATTACTGCTAGCGCTAGTATTATGGTAGCGATGAAGGATAACAACGGCTCACGTCAGTTTATGCAATTCCTGGCCACCGCCGAGGCGCAAACCATTTGGGTGAAGCGAGGTGGCACAAGTTCGTTGAATAAGTCGGTCAACTTGACCGATTATCCTAACCCTGTAGCACGCCAGTCTGCCCGGATTCTCACCAATGCCACGGCGGTCCAACTCAGTGTGGGCGACTTGATACCCGCTTCCTTGCAGTCGGCATACTGGAAGGGATTGCTGACCTACATAGGAGATCCCAAGCAGTTGGACAGCGTGCTCAGTTCTCTGGAGATCACAGCCCAACAGGCATACCAGTCCTGAAGAGACAATACTAACCTTTATCGTAATGTACTGTAATGGCAAAGGGCGTGGCATATGGCAGTAATAGCCGTACAGAAAACCTCTGCCTCTCCACATGGAAGGCAAAGGAACATCTCTTGGCTAGCATGGGTGTGGGTTGGGCCAGCGCTGGTGTTAGAACTAGTTTTTTTTATCTACCCTGTGCTGAACACCCTCTGGCTCAGTTTTTTTAACAAAACGTCAACCAGCTATGTGGGACTGAGAAATTACCAGCGTATTTTTACCGACCCTAGCCTGCTGGAGGTGCTGAGAAATAACCTGATCTGGCTGGTACTTGCCACTGTGCTGACGGTGGGGCTGGGACTGCTTGTCGCAGTGCTGGTAGACCGGGTCAAGATTGAGCGCGTGATCAAGTCCGCCCTCTTTTTGCCCATGGCTGTCTCGTTTGTGGGCGCGAGTGTCATCTGGCGCTTTGTCTTCGTTTACCAGCCACCCGGCCAACCGCAGATAGGTCTACTCAACGCTATCCTGGGCTTTTTTGGTATTGGGCCGCAGGTTTGGTTGCTAGATCCGCGTTTTAATACTTTGGCGATGATCGCGGTCTACGTCTGGATGATGACCGGTTTCAGCATGGTTATCCTGTCAGCAGCATTGAAAAGCATCCCGGACGAGATTCTCGAAGCCGCCAAAATGGATGGGGCAGGGCGCTTCACCATATTCTGGCGCATTATGGTGCCGATGATCTCTGCGACACTTACGGTCGTAACGATCACTATGGTGATCAATATCCTAAAAATCTTTGATATCGTCTATGTCATGACTGGTGGAAATTATCATTCGAGTGTGGTGGGAGTAGAGTTCTACAATCAGTTGTTCATTTTCGGCAACTATGGTCAAGCGAGCGCGCTGGCTGTACTCCTCATGATTGCAATTATACCAGTGATGTATTTCAACATCCGTCAAATACGGCAACAGGAGAAGATACGGTGAGTATAAGAGACTCGAAACGCTCGGCGTCTACGACCTTGTCCACACCCGCTGCCACATATACTAGCGAGAAAGAGCGTACGCTAGGCAGTTATCTGGTACAAAGTCTCAGTAGGAGCAGCGTAACGGCAATAGCGGTGCTGATAGGATGTTTGTGGTCGATCCCGACTCTAGGTTTGTTTATTAGCTCATTCCGCCCGGCCTCACTGATTGCTTCGACTGGCTGGTGGACGGGACTGGTGCCACCGTGGACCTTTACGATTGAAAACTACCAACAGGTGTTGCTGGCACAAGGAATGGGCCAAGCCTTTCTCAATAGCCTGATCATTGCCATACCAGGGACGATATTTCCTATCCTCATTGCCGCGTTTGCGGCCTACGCCTTTGCCTGGATGAAGTTTCCGGGGCGCGACTGGATATTCTTTAGTATCGTGGCGCTCATGATTGTCCCACTACAAATTACGTTGGTGCCTATCCTCACCATGTTTACGATGATTGGCCTGACAGGCCAGTATGCAGCAGTCTGGCTGGCCCATACAGCGTTTGGTCTCCCTTTTGCTATCTACTTGCTGCGCAACTTCTTCGCCTCACTGCCGTCCGACCTGATGGAGTCGGCCCGTATTGACGGTGCCGGATACATGCGCATTTTCTGGACTATCATTATGCCGCTGTCGTTGCCAGCACTAGCCTCGCTAGCTATCTTCCAGTTTATGTGGGTCTGGAATGACCTGCTGGTAGCTCTGATCTTTCTAGGAGGCAATCCGGAGCATGCGCCGATGACGCTAGCGGTCGCTGACCTAGTGAACTCATTTGGTTCGAACTATCAAGTGCTGACGGCGGCAGCTTTCGTCTCCATGGCGCTACCGCTGATCGTCTTTTTCTCCTTACAACGCTACTTTGTACGCGGTATCCTGGCTGGTTCGGTGAAAGGGTAAGTTAAAGATCACAGGCCGAAGGGCAATTCTAAAAAGTTGAACGGTACTTGCTAGAAAAAAGCCTTGCCTGTATCGCTCTCGAAGAGATGGATATTGTCGCTTTCCACGTGAAGCAAGACCTTTTGACCTGCTCTTACTTTGGAGCGTGGGTCAAGCGTAGCGATGATATTCTTACTACCACAGGTGAGGTAGACTTGCAGCTCACTGCCTAAGTTCTCAACCACATCCACATTTCCTTCGATAGTAGAAGTAACGTTGCCATGAGCACTGCTCTCGCGAATGATGGTAACATCCTCCAAGTGAGCTGGTCGTATGCCAAAAGTGAGCTTTTTGCCTACAGCCGCCCTAGCGGACTCTACATACTTCTGGGGTACGTTTACTTGCCCGATGTTGTCCAGCACGAGCTTGGTATTCCCATCGTCGGCGGCAACCTGCACATCGGGAAAGAAGTTCATGGCAGGCGAGCCGATGAAGCCAGCAACAAACATGTTAGCAGGATGATCGTAGAGTTCCTGCGGCTCACCAAGCTGTTGAATACGACCGTCGTCCAACACGGCGATACGGTCTCCCATTGTCATAGCTTCAATCTGGTCGTGGGTCACATAGATGACTGTCGTCTGGATACGCTGGCGGAGCTTGATGATCTCAGCACGAGTAGCGACGCGCAGCTTCGCGTCTAGGTTGGAGAGGGGTTCGTCCATCAAGAAGACCTGCGGCTCGCGAACAATGGCGCGCCCGAGCGCGACACGCTGGCGCTGTCCACCGGAAAGTTCCTTCGGCTTGCGCTTGAGCAAAAGCTCTAGGCCGAGCATAGTGGCGGCCTCTTCTACGCGTTTCTTGATTTCGTTCTTGGGGAAGTGCCGTAGCTTGAGGCCAAAGGCCATGTTGTCATAAACACTCATGTGGGGATAGAGGGCGTAGTTCTGGAAGACCATAGCGATGTCACGGTCTTTCGGATCGACGCCATTGACCAGTCGATTCCCAATGTAGATTTCGCCTTCAGTGACTTCTTCCAGACCCGCTACCATGCGTAGGCAGGTGCTCTTGCCACAACCGGAAGGACCAACCAGTACGAGGAATTCCTTGTCTTTGATGTCGATACTTATATCGTGGACGACTTCAACGTTGTTGAAGCGTTTGTAGACGTGCTCAAACTGGACACGAGCCATGGAGTGTACTCCTTTTTGCTTTCTTAGGGTACCGTGTGCTGGACTCAATAGTCAACTCTTAAATGCTAAGAATGAGTATATCATATACTTATGAGGAAAGCGTCAGAACGCAGAACAAGGATACCCATGTTTTGCTGAAGCGCCGCGATGCGGTACAATGTGGGTACCATAGCTGCCGACAATCAGGCAGTAGTAAGATAGAGAGCGAATCCATGACGAAAGAAAAGATGCAGCCAAAGGTGCAAACTATCTGGTGGGAAGAGTCTCCTGAGCCAACAATTTGTATGCTTGACCAATCACTTCTCCCTCACCAAGTTGTCTATCTCAGGCATACTCATGAGCAACAAGTTGCTGATGCAATCAAGGCATTGAAAGTGCGGGGAGCGCCAGTAATCGGTATTACTGCTGCTTTTGGCATTGCGTTAGCTTTCTCTCGTCTGTTTCGAGTGCAAGCCGAAAGCCTGAGCACTACCGATATACAAAAGCACTTAGTGACCGTATGTGAACTATTCTGCCATACGCGTCCGACGGCAGTGAATCTTTTTGCGGCTGTTGAGCATATGCAGCATTGTGCGAAAACTGTTCTACGAGAACAGGGTTCTTTACAGTATCTAGCGCAAAAGTTGTATCATGAGGCTCAAAGCATGGCAGATGAAGATTTTGATGCGTGTCTCAAAATGGGAGCATATGGAGTCGACCTTATCGCGGATGGAGATATCCTACTCACCCATTGTAATGCAGGGACGCTAGCAACTGTAGGCTGGGGAACAGGCCTCGCGCCCATATACGCAGCTCATAGAGCTGGCAAACGCATACATATCTTTGTCGATGAGACACGGCCTGTCCTTCAAGGGGCACGGCTCACTGCGTGGGAATTGCAACAAGAAGGAATCCCTTTGACCTTGATTACCGACAATATGGCAGGGCATTTCATGCGGCATGGAGGTATCAAGGCCGTTTTTGTCGGAGCAGATCGTATCACCTGTAATGGTGATGTGGCAAACAAAATAGGAACCTACAGTCTTGCTGTCTTAGCACATGCCCACCATATTCCCTTCTATGTAGTAGCGCCCCGCTCAACCATCGATCTTAGTCTTCCTTCTGGGGAACACATCCCTATCGAGCAGCGTGACCCGCGAGAGGTAACATTCATACACGATCAGCACATCGCTCCTGTAGGTGTGAAGGCGGCAAATCCTGCTTTTGATGTTACCCCTCATATGTACGTGTCTGCTATTATCACTGATATGGGAATAGCACGTCCCCCATATAGCACAACTCTGCACTCTCTCTATAAAGCGAATAAATCAGTAAAAATGTAATTTTACGGTGTACTACTCCATTTAAGAGATGCTTAATGTATAACATTGAATTACGTATGGAGCTTGTCTCCTACGCAAAAAAAATGTACGAGAGCCATTTGGTCCAGGCTACTCAAGGAAACGTCAGTATTCGTGATCGCAAGAGTGGTCTGATCTGTATCACTCCCAGCGGTGCTGATTATCAAACGCTGACGGCGGAAGATATAGTCGTTGTAGACGAAGAGGGCAATGTGGTCGAAGGCAAGTGGCGGCCTTCTATTGAGACACCGCTGCATACGCTCATTTTGCGTAGGCGTCGAGATATTCACTGTGTCATGCATACGCATTCACCTTACGCAACTGCCTTTGGTGTTGTGTATGAAAAGATTCCGATTGTGCTGTCTGATTCTGCTCTCTGTTTGGGTGGAGAAGTACCTATTGCGCCATATCGCATGTCTGGAACCACAGAGTTCGCTGAAGGAATTGCCGAGGTCTTAGGCGATGGTTTTGCCGTGATTTGGGGAAATCATGGGGTTATGGTGGTAGGGGTTGGTTTAGCACAAGCATTCGCTGCTGCTCATGCACTCGAAGACAACGCCAAAGTGTACACGATTGCCAAACAAATTGGCAACCCAGTTCTCCTGGCCGCCGAGGAAGTGAAGAAATTGCACGCTTTTTGGATGCAAAACTATCGACAGAGAGAGTTGGAATAAGGGCGTGTCAGCCTACTGTATACAATAGTGTATACAACCATCCCCAAATTGGGAACAGTTGACAATCACTATACATCTGATATTTACTTCATTTTGAAAGGCAGACTCACAACAATGCAAAGCCCCAACCAGCTTGCCACCGAACAAATTCCTTTCACCAGAGGAGTGCCAGCGCTTGAAGCGCTTCCCAACGAATTAATCAGCACATGTTTGCAAGCGGTCCTGCAAGGACCGGAGGCAAAATCAATACTTCAATATGGCCATAACAGCGGCTACCTCCCTTTACGGCGCATGCTAAGCGAGCAATACCACGTTTCACCCGAGCAGGTACTCGTTGGCAATGGCTCATTGCACTTGCAAGACTTGCTCGCAGCAATGATCGTCAAACCAGGCGATGTCGTGTTCGTCGAACAGCCTAGCTATGACCGCGCTATCAAAACATTCCGTAGGCGTGGAGCAAAGGTTATCGGTATTCCACTGGAAGCAGATGGTGTGAATGTAGCAGCGTTGGAACAAGCACTAGCCCATCATGCACCAGCCTTCATGTACGTGGTTCCCGATTTCCAGAATCCCGCTGGTGTTACCACCTCTGCTGAGAAGAGGCAAAAGCTGGTGGAACTGGCTGAACTTCATAATTTCTGGTTGGTAGAGGACATACCCTATCATTTTCTGCGCTATACAGGAGAGTCTGCGCCACTGCTGCGCGATTTGAATGCTCAATGCGTTGTGACTCTCAGCTCATATAGCAAATTAATCAGCCCTGCTCTGCGCGTTGGTTACCTCGTCGGCCCACCTGACTTGGTGAAAAAATTGAGCAAGTTAGCCGAGGATACCATTCTTGCGCCAGTTCTGCCCACGCAGGCCGCTGTGGTTGAATTCCACAAGCGTGGTTACTATGCGTCCAACCTAGAGAGCCTGAAGCAGCTCTATGCTCCACGTCTACACTCACTGGCCACAGCGCTCAAGGCACATTTGCCAGATGTCCCATTTGCCGAACCCGAAGGTGGCTTCTTTATTAGCATTACCCTTCCAGAGGGAATGAATTATACGAACCTGCTGCAACGTGCTCAGCAAAATGGCCTCGTACTTACAAATGGGCGGGACTTCTTCGCCGACCCTATGAATCCAGGCGAAGACAGCAAGCACCTGGGAGAGCGTTTTGTACGCTTGCCCTTCTGTGCCCTGACGCCAGCACAGATAGAAGAGGG
>JAFATZ010000333.1 GCA_019243675.1 Ktedonobacteraceae bacterium
GTGTAAAGTGGAACTGAAATATCGATCCAGTTCGTCGTCAGTTGTGGGTCTTTCATCATACAGCTCTCCTTTTGTCTTAAGAAATGCTCATCTTTTGTACGTTTCTGTCGGAGCAAAGGTCACATGCAGCAGGATTGCAACTTCTGACCTAAACAAGGCGTACTAATCACTGTGGTGTATCAACTCTGATCAAATCATGGCGAAAGGTTCTAGCGGCAGCCACTTGGGCTGAAAGCCTCACTAGACATTTGTTCTATACTGTGATAGACTAGTGCGTAACTTATCCTGATCAGCTTTACCTACTCTCATGCCACTAATAACAACTAGCAGAAAGGCAAAAAGGAAGCTATGCAACAAGAGCGAGAAGCACTCGACTCTCACAGAGATGGCTATGCTAAGCAGTTCAATAATAAACACAGCCTATTAGTCGCAGAAAATGCCCAGGCCACTCAGCCTATCATCACTGTTGATCGGCTGGTAAAACGTTACAAACGAGCCGAGATCAATGCGGTCGATGGAGTCTCGTTTACCGTTGCTTCTGGCACGCTTTTTGCTTTGCTTGGGCCGAATGGCGCAGGCAAGACGACCATTATTTCGATCCTGACTACGACGCTCAATCCCACTTCTGGAGGCGTTATAGTGGCAGGGTACGACGTAGTGAAGCAAGCTAGCGCAGTGCGTGATAACGTGGGCATTATCTTCCAGAAGCCAAGCCTTGATCTCAATCTGACTGCCGAAGAGAATGTACGTTTTCACGCCACGCTCTACGGCCTTTACCCATTTCGTCCTAGCTACTCAATGATGCCCCGTGCCTACCGAGAACAGGTGCAGGAGCTTGCCAAAGTCCTTGGTATCGAGGGAGAACTTTTTCGTCCTGTCAAGAAATATTCAGGGGGTATGAAGCGCAAACTAGAAATTCTACGCAGCCTACTACATCGTCCTGGAGTACTGTTTCTCGACGAACCCACCTCGGGGCTTGATCCTACCAGTCGTCGTAGCCTGTGGGAGTATCTGAAACAGGTACGTGAGCAGCATGGGACAACCGTCTTTCTCACTACTCATTACCTAGAAGAGGCAGAGCAGGCCGATAGTATATGTATTATCAATAAAGGGAGAGTTGTCTCATACGGCACACCAGCGCAGGTGAAGGCCGAGTTGGTCGAAGAGTATCTGTTGATTGATGCGCAGGATCGCACGCGCCTACGCACAGAGTTGCAGCAACTCAATCTTGCGTTTGAGCAGACACCGCTGTTCAAAGTACCACTCAACGGAGGCAATATTCATCAGATGCTCAAGGCTATTGAGACCCCGTTGACGGTGGTAGAGACGCATACACCAACGGTGGAAGATGCATACATCGAGATTGTGGGTGAAAAAAGATGATCCAAGCCACAAGAAAAAATATGACCGGACCAGCAAGAGAGGTAAATGCTATCCTCACCGTTGCCTATCGTGACGTATTAAAGTTTCTCCGCGATCCCGCTAGGCTCGTTCAGGCGCTCATCTTCCCCATCATCTTCATTGGCATTCTGGGTGGCAGCTTCCAGTCGAATATTGTTGGAGAGGGCTACAACTTTCTCACCTTCATCTTCACAGGCGTGTTGATACAGACGCTCTTCCAGTCCACCACTTCTGGCATCATCTCATTGATTGAGGATCGCGAGAACGATTTTAGCCAAGAGATTTTTATCTCGCCCATCTCACGCTACTCGATTGTCTTCGGCAAAATCCTAGGCGAGTCACTGGTGGCATTGGTCCAGGGGATCGGTGTTATCATCTTCGGCATCGTCTTCGGCGTTCCATTCACCCTAGGGAATGCGTTAGGTATGATACCCATCGCGATCGCCGCCTGCCTGCTTGGTGGCAGCTTTGGCCTCATCTTGCTTTCAAGCTTTGGTAGCCAGCGTGCGGCCAACCAGATTTTACCCTTCCTGGTCTTTCCCCAGATTTTCACGGCAGGCGTCTTTAACCCTATCCATAACCTTCCCTGGTACCTGGACTTTCTTTCGCATATCTCACCGCTGCGTTATGCTGTGGACTTGGCACGAGATGTGTTCTATGCTGGTAAACCTGAGTATGCACGTGTCGTGCTGGCCGGACCGCTCACCAACCTCACGATCATGGTTGCTATGTTCGCCGTTTTCCTCTTTATAGGCACAACCGTCTTTGTGAGAAGCGAACGCAACAAATAGTACATATGTGGTAGACTTCTTTTGCCACATATGTACTATTTGTTATGTCACTGTATAGCCGATCACATCTGAATGGCCCTAGTTGAGAGACCAAAAATTGTTCATACGGGCCGGGGCGGTTGCAGGTGCAGGTGCGTAACTCTGCAGGTACTGGTAGATATACTCTCCCATCCCCGGGTAGGGGGTTCCCTGGTAGTCAGAAACTAAGAGGGGAGAAGAACATCCACCTGCCGTAGACCATGCCCAGCCAATCCAACCAATGTTATGGGCATCAAAATAAGGCAACAACTGGCTCATGTAGTCGCTACCGCAGTCATACTCACCGCTCTCACCAGAGATAACGGGATACTTTGCACTTATATTACCGAACCCAGCATCCCACATTGAGGGGGCTTTGTCAGCATAGTCATAAGGATGGGTATCATAGACGACATTTGAGCCTGAAATTGCATACTTGGTAATCTGGCTTAGATCATAGCCCCAATTCATTCCCCCCACAAGCACTAAATTATTTGCACCAGCATTGCGCACTGTGCTAACTAGCGTCTGCATACCTACACTCTGATAACTCAATGTCTTAGCGCACTTACAATCATCAGAGCTTACTGTATCACCTTTTATTGGGCACCCAGACAGCCAGCAGGACCAAGAACTGGGATGTGGTTCGTTGTAAAGTTCAAATAAGACATTAGAATATTTAGCATAGATGCTGGCGACTTGGCTCCAGAAGGTGACACTATCCGCGTCGGGCATAGCCCGTGGCCCACCACCCTGCCGAGACTGACCTGCTGCATCTGTCCATTGCAGATCGAGCATAGCGTTGAGATGAAGGGCAGTGATATTATTGACAGTTTGCTTGACAAGGGATTGATATTGACTGGCGGTACAGGCATAGCCAGGCGCACCGTGGAGCCAGAAGCCTTCGGAGAGAGGCAACCGTATAGTATTCCCCCCCCAGTAGGTCTCTGTGTCCGTATTAACCCCAGAACCCATATAGGCCAGATGCTGCTTATCGAGTGGACCTTCACCGGAGCAGTTGAATTCCAGTCCGTCGCGCCCGATACCGTGAAAGATATAGGGTTGTCCATCTGCTCCAAGGATGCTGTTTCCACGCACTGTGTAGGGACCGTTTGCGTTAGCATGATACGTTAATGACGTAGGCGATACCGCTCTAACCTTCGAATGGACGCTAAAGAGCAGCGCACCCGCCGCTATAGCTCCAACAACGATAATAGCAAATGCTAAGTAAATCCACGCTACAGATTTTGAGTACGATGACATCTTACAATATCCTTACTAGGCGACACTGCTAAAATTTGCACCTCTTCTGATCTTTCATAGAAGACATGTCCTTAACTTAATAATACGTCGAGAGAAGCAAGTCAGTACTAATAGGAGTACTTTTTGTTTTAGTACCGTGAAAGCGTAGCCCTCACAGCACTGCAGCAAAAAAGCACTGTCCCTGTGCAGACCAATAAGACCATGAGATAAATTCATAGCTATGGTACGTATATAAAGATGGAAATATAAACCACGTAGAGAAGAAGTATCAGTACAAATGTTATGAAGATTCCTCCCACTTGCTCGTCTACCCTTGTAGAGCAATCACTATAGCATCTTATCAAAAGAGAATGAAGAGAGCAAATCTATGCCAATAAAGATATTATGGGCTACACGTCAGCAATGGTTGCGCAACTGTATACGCACTCTGCTGGGAATGATGGCTGGGCTAGTAGGTATAGTCAATATGCTGTCGATTATTCTTGCCAAACCCAATTGGGCTTCGCTGTTTACTTGGCCTATGCCTGCCCCTCACAACACTGCCAAATTGGCAGTTATTGTAGGTTTCTTGCTGCTTATGCTCTCTTATGGTGTGATACGTGGCAAGCGCCAAGCTTGGCGTGCAACGGTGCTGCTGCTACTCATATCCGCATTTCTCTACGTCCTGTACAGTGGACCGATGCTGATTACCCTGCCATCACTAGCTCTACTGACCTTGTTGGTGTTTTGTTCGCAAGATTTTTGTGCCAAGAGTGATCCACCATCGGTGTGGCGTGGCTACTTAGCACTGCTTACTTATTGAGACCTACGTCGCCGTAGACCTAGTCAAGTACGTGGACCAGAAGTATCGTACTATCCCCGATGCCGCTTCCCGCGGCATCGGCGGCAACTCTATGGGTGGCTTCGGTGCAATAAATATTGCTTTGCACCACCCCGACGTCTTCGGCTCTGTCATTTCCCTAGGTGGCTACTACTTAGCTGAAGGGCGCATCTGGGGTAATAATGCTTCTTATATCCGTCGCAATAGCCCGCTCATCGTATTGCCTACCGATAAACAGGCCAAGCGGCTGCACTTCTTCATTGGCGCAGCTACAAAAGACCAACCCTACTATAGCGACAGTGTGCAATTTGTGCGGCAACTCGCCAAGCTACACCTCTCCTATTACTTCGATGTACAGCATGGTTTTCACTCGTGGAGGGTATGGCAGATACAGGTCTACAATGCCCTCAAATGGCTGCCTCAAAGTGAATAAATTTGCTACCGCATACCCTTTTTTCCTACTATAAGGCCAAGTGCTTTCTATTACACGATGCTTTATGTTATCCTTGGTCCGAGGGAGAGATAGAGTTCAGTGGGTTGACACTCTGTTTCAATAGACTCCTTTCTAATCCATCTATTCTCCCTCTTCTTTCGCTCACTCCCTCTTTGCTCTCTCGAATCCACAAAATGTGAGATTCTCATCTTACTATGACATGCATATCGCCGCACGTATCGTCTTCGCATATAGCTAACCCATTGAAAAAAGTTTTACCTAGCACGACACCTCTGGCTATACTTCCATCATGAGATTCTTCGCTTTCCTGCTATTTTTACTCAATACATTGCTCTTTGCCACTTCGTACTCAGTCTCTAAGGAGGCACTTGGGCGCATCGACCCGATTGTGTTTACCTTTTTCGTACTGGTGGCACTGCTACCGGTAGCGCTGTGTATCCTGTTGCTATCATGGCATAGTATCACAAGGCAGGCAGTGAAGAGCGGTTTTTTATTGGGAAGTTGCTTATGCCTAGGACTCTTCATGATCTATGGTTCGCTCAAATACAACACAGCCACCAGCACAGCATTTTTTCCGTCGCTCAACGGCTTTCTGGCCGCACTACTAGCTTGGCTCTTCCTGCGCCAGCCGCTGAGCAAGGCGACGTGGTTGGCAGGTCCCCTCTCCGTTACAGGAGCATTATTAATCATCGCCAGTTCGCCATTAGGAGCAGTGCGTGGGGCTGCAATTGCTTTTGGCGGTGGCCTCTTCTGCACCTTGTATGTCTTCCTAGCCGATCACGAGCAGCGCGAAGATAGCACACCATGGCCGCTGTTAGGCATTGAGTTGCTGACGATGGCGGCGTGGGCTTGTCTGATTGCACTACTCTTCGGTGATTGGAATGCTGTACACCCGGCGCTACCCAAAGACATCGGGGTGATTCTTTATATAGGAATGGCATGCACTTTCTTGCCAACGCTGATAACCGTGCTGGCACAGAAATATATCTCTCCAATTACGGTTGCATTCATCTATATCCTTGAGCCAGTGCTAGCTGCGATTGTCGCTTTCTTCTATTTGCATGAAACGCTGCCCTTGATCGGCTATATTGGAGGGGGATTGGTAGTCGCCGGAGCATGCTTGTATACAGTGAGCAGGGTCAAGAAGTTTGCTCCCCGCGTACTTGCGCCGTACCGTGTGCCACAACCGCTCGTGTTGGATAGCCGCTCACTGCGCCAGATGGGCATCGTGACCTACCCACCAAACCAGCGTAGAGCTGATAATCCACAAGTACAGAAGCGGCGCATAACCAGAAAAAAGCGCCTAGCATACAGAACTACGCAGAGCACAAGCTATACACCCAACGTGTGGGACTACAGCGTAACTGAAGACACTGAGGACCAGGGCAAGTTACCTGTTCCCCAAACAGGGTCCTTGATTTATCACGCCTACCCGATGATTCTTGCAGAAAAGGCAGAGCAATGAAACGAGACGACACTGGTGATTTTTGTGTGCTCTATGTGGAGCCGAACGATGAGAGGGCTACGCTGTTCAATACTATCGTCGAACAAAAGAAGCCCATCGTACTGATGGTCGCCCAGCAGGCGCAGGTACTTCAACGGCCAGAGGACTTTGCAGCACTCAAGCATATGAAGCGCCAGTTGGATGTCCCTATCGTTTTTGTGATTCCACGCGGTGAGCGTGTGACTATGCTGGCCGGGCGTAATGGCTTCCCTGTCTACTCCTCAATGGAAGCTCTGGCCAATGCATTGGCAACGGGACAACTTGTCCGACAACGCCAGTTCAATCGAACAACGACAGCAACACATAGCACACCCTTGGCATCTGAACCAAAGAAGGAGCGTACTAGCATTCTTTCCCTACGTGTGGTGTTGATCGTACTAGCCTGTCTTACCCTAGCTGGTGCTGGCCTTGGCTCGTTTCTAGCTATCTTCTATAAGCCATCAGATCTGGTGACTGCACCCAGGCAAGTCGGACATATCTATCTTTTGAGCAGCGAGCAGCTAAGCGAGAACAGCAATCAGGGTCTCAACGACCAAGTACAAATTGACCTGTCCAATCTCCCACCTCCTGCACCGCACAATAACTATTATGCTTGGTTGCTGCAAGACAAGAGTCAGAGCGATAGCGGAGCTGTTTTTTTGGGTGTGCTACCTGTGGATAGAGGTAGTACGCACCTGTTTTATCCTGGTGACGCACAACACACTAACCTGCTAGCGCAGTACAGCCGTTTCCTGGTGACAGAGGAAGACGCAGCAATTCAGCCTTTCACTCCCTCGCCTGACTATAGTAAGTGGCGCTTCTATGGCGCGTTTGCACAAACACCTATCTCAGCGACTGACCCATACCACTACAGTTTCCTGGATCACCTGCGTCACCTACTAGCAGCCGATCCCACATTGGACGAACTGGAACTGCCGGGTGGCCTGAACAATTGGTTCTATCGCAACATGGGCAAGATTATTGAATGGACGACAAGCACACGTGAGCACTGGGAAGAGACGAGTGACGTCGCTTTTGTGCGCCGTCAAGCTATCCGCACGTTAGCCTATCTTGATGGCCTATCCTATGTGGAAAAGGCTTTGCCACCCGCTACTCCACTTGGCGTTAACCAGCGCTTGGCGCGTGTCGGGCTGCTCGATGTTGCGGGACCCAACCAGGGTCCGCCGAGCTACCTCGTACATATCGCACATCATCTCAATGGTCTGATGCAGGCATCCAACTCGGATACCGCCCTACGTCAGCAGTGCGCGTCAATTATCGATGCACTCAACAACGTGCGCTACTGGCTCAATAAGGTACGCGACGATGCCTTGCAACTAGCCAGGATGAATGATCAGCAACTACATCAGAGTAGTACGCTCTCCCTGCTCAACGATATGATTGACGATGCCAACTATGCCTACGTCGGTCAGATTGACCCGACCACAGGTACGATGCAGCAGGGGGTAGTCTGGGCACATGATCATATTCAGGAGCTAGCTACGCTGGATATCTTTACATTCAAAGCTAATGGTTCATCTATTCAACTTATACCAAATACAAAGTATCCGAAAGTGCTATTTGCTCAACGTTCGTAGAGACATGATATATCATAGTGCATAGATATGTAGGAGTATAACTAATCATGCCCTGGATTATAAGGACACATTTTATGAAAATACGTATAGTTGGGTTGGTACTACTGAGTGGACTCATCATTGGTGGCTTCACTGCTGGCTTCTTCACCAATTCGATCAAGACTGCACTCACACTGCAGCCCACGATGATGCAAGCCCCCTCCGCTCTAGGCATGGCGTCGGCTACGAACAAGCAGGCACAAGAAGTAAACAGGTTGCCTAACACGCCAACCACTACTCTAGCGCAAGATACGTTTCAGCGTGCCAATCAGCCCTTGTGGGGTACTGCATCCGATGGGCGCATGTGGGATGGCGACGCTAACACTATGCAGACTTTCTCTATTGTGGGACATAGCGGCCAGATTGGCAATGGGTCGGGCACATTCAATGCCGTTCTCGGTCCTGCCATCGCCGATAGCGAGGTGCTACTCAGTGGCAGCATGAGCCAGTTTCATGCCGATATGGTCAACATTGGTGCTGTGTTACGTTGGAGCGATGGCAACAACTGGTACAAAGCCCTGCTCGACGGTACGCACCTGATCGTGCTCAAGCGCCTCAAGGGAGCAACTACGCAGCTCGGCTCCGTGCTCTTCGCCGCCCAAGATGGAGTAGTGTACAGCATACGCTTCCGTGCAGTCGGAGCCACCCTCTTCGCCAAAGCCTGGCCGAGCAACACAACAGAACCCGTAGGCTGGGCGATTGCCGTAAACGATCTATCCTTCACCACAGGTCAGAGTGGTATTCGCGTTCTTCTGCAAACGGGTAGCACGGTCACCATCAGCGCCTTCCGGATCACGGCGGCAAGCTGACACCAAGTTGTGATTTTCAACTAAGCAGGCAGGCAATGCCTACTAGACCTCTCCTGCTCGCTCCGTTTAGTAGCTGTACTAGCTCACACAGACTTTATAGTTTCTGACCCCACACACTAAGTATGAACCACAGGGCACAAAACTCCTCCGACTTCATTTCCTGCACTCCTTGCTCGCACAGGGCTTTTGCTACTTCTGGTGGCGCAACGTTTGCCTTTTGTATAAAGGGTAGCGCCAGTACAAAACCAACCCTCAAGTCTTGGTACACACTCTGATTTGCCTCCTCGCCAGCAGAATGATCCAACACGTACGCTTTTCTCTGAATGTTTTGACAGCCTGCATCACGCAGTAGGCGCTTCAACATTGGAGTGAGGCATATGTTTTGTCCGTTAGGGGAAAAGCTTTGCCCGCTTTTAGTAAGAGCTTGGTAGAACAGGCCCCAGTATTTTTCAAAAGCAGGTGTGTTGGCAAAGCCACATTCAGGCTCCGTTAAGCGGATTACTCCTCCTAGACGGGTAATGCGCATACACTCTGCTAAGAGCCGAGGCCATGCCTCTTTGCGCATAAAGAGGCACAGATAGCGCAAGTTGACAAAGTCGAAGTAGCTGTCGGGAAAGTCTAGTGGCTTTGTTACATCCATAATCTTAAAAGTGGCCTTATCGTCTAACCCCTGTGTCTTCGCTCGCATGTTCGCATATGCAATCATCAGACGACTGATATCCACTCCTACCACCTCCATATCTGGATACTCGAAAGCCACTTCAAGCGCCCATCCACCTGGACCACACGCGATATCCAGCACACGATGTACATTGGAGAGGTCGAGCTGCTCAGGGAACAGGCCCTCCATTGTCCTGTTGAGCAGCAGATCCTGATCCAGCAAGCGGCCCATTTCGGCTTCACTCTCAGGATCAAGAGGATAGGTATTCTCACTTTTGGTTGACTCGGCAGTCATGTTAAACCTCTTCCTTTGTTATATGAGTTGCATTCACAAAACGTCTATTTCGCTTCTTGCAGAGCAGAGTAGGCAAGCTGGAGCAATTCCTCCTCCATCTCTTGCCAGACTAACTGCTCCGCCTCGATGCTGCTGATAGGCTGTTGTTGCCTAGAAGCACGGATCATTACTGCAGTAACACGTTGCTGAAATTGAGCTAGATAGCTTCTCTGCACGTCTTCGCTAGGCATTATCTCTGGCTTGATACATTCCAGGTCATAGAACTCTTCTGGTTTAAAGGCCAATACCAGAAGATCAGCGAAGTCCTGACCAAGCTTGAGTCGGGCCGGAGAGAAGTAATCGGTTTGCGTACTTGAGATGATTAAAGTGCCTGCAGTTCTTTCCTTGTGCATAATAGGATACACTGCTGCGCTTTGCTCCCATTGTGTTTGTTGGAAGGGGCGTAGACTTTGCTTGATGGTCAAGTTCTGTTCATGCTGCGGTCGTCCCGTCGCCACGGCGTATCCCGCTAGCGATTCAGCTCCGAGGAAAGTGGCCTTTGCTTGTAGCTCTCTATTCCACGGTGGCGTTCCTCTGCCCACCAGTTCGCGCAAACTGCGAACTGGCTGTCCGTGCGATGGAGGCATACACTGCGCCACAATGACAGCTACTCCTATACGATTTGGGTCGAATTGTTCAACTGCTTGTCGCAAAATAATGTCACACAGTGACCAGAAGTGAAGTACCGGTGGAAGGTTGCTATTGGCTCGCAGCACACGCGAGTAAAAAATGGAAGAAATCTCTTGTTCCGGCTGACTATCTCCCTGCTCCATCGATACGAAGCCAGGAAATTCCTTGGCCACTAGGGTCATGAATTGCTCGCGATGAGTGGGAATGCTTTTGATCAGCATATGTAGGTTATGCTGACGCGGTTTTGCATCGCCACTTACCCAACGGCTGAGCGTGACGGTGTTGACCTTGAGAGCGGTGGCGAGCCTTTGTTTCTCTAAAGGCTCTTTGATGATCTGGCCAAGCAATTCACGCCAGGTCTCAGGGTTGTGCAAGGTTCTACTCTTCCTAGCATGGTCTAACTCACTGCGTGCGCTTCATTGTAGCACTGGCCCATACCAACGTCAACCGTATCAGGGCGACCACACACCAGTTCATGTTATTCCTGATCTTGCAGCAGCAGCTTGTACAATGCGTATTGCCGTGCTGCCGCTTTTCGGTAGATTGCGCCGCGCTCGGCATTTGGTAGCACGGGCGCATCGAGTAGGGGGACAATTGTGGCCACGTCGGGAATGATAGTGAGTGCTTCGAGTGCCAGCAGTGCAGCGCCACGGGCCGAGGCCTCATGATCGCGTGAGGGGTATAAGGGGACACCGCATAGGTCGCTGATAATGCTCTGCAGAGTCGGTGAGCCGAGGAGTGCTCCACCGCTGGCGACGACAATAGGTGTTTCTTCGCCTGTCTTGAGCGTGTGGCAGAGCTGCTCATAGACAGCTCCGAGCTGGTAGGCCAGTGCCTCCATGCTTGCACGCAGTATGTCAGCAGGCGTGACGTGGACATTGATGCCCATAATCGCCATGCGTGCATTAGCGTGCCAGCCTAAGCTACGCTCACCAGTGATGAAAGGGAGAATAGTGAGGCCATGTGCATCCGGCTCTGATGCTCTAACGACAGTCTCAGTATCAGCCAGTGGGGGTAGTTTACAGGTTGCGTCGATCCAGTTGAGCATATTGCCGTCCTCGCTCAGCGCACCACCAAGAACAGAGCGTCTGGCGTCAATCGAATACAGCCATAATCCCCTGCTCGGAGAAACTTGCTCCGGTTCTACCACCACGCGGATGGCGCTGGATGTACCTATAGTGAGCGACCAGTGCTTGGTGTCGA
>JAFATZ010000081.1 GCA_019243675.1 Ktedonobacteraceae bacterium
AGCAAGTGCAGTGACATTACTTTTGGTGGCCTGTGCTGGAAGTTCTGGGGTCTCCTCCCCAGCCAGCCCAACGCCATCGCCCACGCCTGTTGCAGTTGTCAACGTGAAAATTGTTGAGAAAAATGGCATGTATGCCTTTGACCCTGGAACGCTCTCGATCAAAGTGGGGACGCAGGTTGTCTGGGTGAATGATACTCCTACAACTCATACGGTCACCAGTGATACAGGAGTCTTCGAGATTGACAACCTTGCTGCGAAGCAGACCTTCAAGTTCTTGTTCAGCAAACCCGGCACGTATCCGTACTACTGCAATTTTCATACGTACATGACAGGAACTATCATTGTCAAATCGTGAATAGCCCTCTCTACATTATAGCTCTACAATGAGCAGAAATAACAGATAAGAGGTATTTGGTATGGTTACAACGTCTTTCGTGAAGCGTCACATCAGCGTATTTGGTGTACTAGGCATAGTCGCCTTGCTGCTTCTTAGCGCGTGTAGCACTGGGAGCACTACGACTACCCCCCCACCAACTAGTACTATCACTACAGCCAGCGCAACCCTGAAGCATGTGCCCCACGGTACAGTAGACCTCGATTGGAATCCGAGCACTCAGATGCTGACGGCGAAGTTTTCATTGGTTGGTTTGGCTCCAAAAAGCACGCATCCCGCTCATATCCATGCTGGTAGTTGCAAAAACCAGGGAAACGTCGTCTACCCACTGCCCAACGTCGTTGCGGATGCGCATGGTGTCGCGACGATGAGCGGATCGATCAGCCTGCCTACAGGCATTCCGGCCACTGGGTTTTACGTCAACGTGCATAACGGGCCTGGCCTCTCAACCAATGACCAGTTTCTGCCCATTGTATGCGGTGATATATCCAACCCGAACCACGCAAATACAGTGCAGGTTACTATGCAGGGTGCTCCACCTGCTAGCGCGGGTGAGACGGTCAGTGGTACAGCTCACTTGAGTCTTTCTGGTAACACGTTAACCGTGACGCTGATGCTGAGTGGCCTGGAACCAAATAGCAGTCATGCGGCTCACATTCATTTGGGCAGTTGCGAGAGCCAGGGCGATGTAAAGTACCCGCTCAGCACAGTGAAGGCAGATGCTTCGGGGAAGGCAACAGTGACGACAGTCATCTCTGATGTTGCATCTATTCCTAGCACTGGTTGGTATGTGAATGTTCACCATAGCACAGCTTTGACCACGCAGACGGGATTTGACCCGATTGCGTGTGGCAATGTGGTGCTTGGCTAATACAGACGGTTGGTAGACGCCCTACCGCTATGCAGGGCTTTGCCATTCTGGCAGAAAAGGCATCAGCGGTTACCCAGCCCCACCCGAAAAAAGAGAGAAGTGTGTTGGAGCGGGCGAACGCCCGCTCCAACACACTTCTCTCAAAACGTCAGGGGCGGGGTTTTGGCAAGGAGCAGCAGAATGGGAAAGCCCTGTACCGCTATGGGACGCCCTTGCCTCCCATCTATCTCCAATGCTACAATATAAAAGCAATATGCAAGAGCCTTTTTCGCTCACGTTCGCATGTTTAGGAATCTCGGGTGATGCCATGACCAGTCTACGCCTAACCTCGCAAGACTTAGAGACACTGCCAGATGATGGCAAGCGCTACGAAATTATTGACGGAGAATTGTACGTGTCCCGGCAACCGCATAATTACCACCAACTGGTTTCCAGTCGGATATGGGAGCTACTCCAAAGTTGGAGCCGTCGAACGAAAGCGGGAGAAGCTATCAACGCGCCAGGATTGCTGCTCGCAGAAGATGATGATGTGGCTCCCGATGTGACGTGGATGAGCAGGGAACGGCGAGCGATAGCGTTTCAGGAAGATGGCAAATACCACTCCGCTCCAGAATTAGTGGTAGAAGTTCTTTCACCTGGCCCAACAAATGAACGGCGAGACCGTGCAACCAAGCTCAAACTCTACTCACGACGTGGTGTTTTGGAATACTGGATTGTCAGTTGGCGAGAGCAGCGTCTTGAAATCTATCGACGTGACGAAGCTATTCTCAAACTGCACAGCACACTTTATAAGACCGACCAAGTACAGTCGCCCCATCTGCCAGGATTTATGTGTCAAGTTAGTCAATTTTTTGACGATATCTTCTAATGGCACAAGTTTATGTTCCCGAAAGTGCTGCCGAGCGTGAGCAGCTCCAGAGCGG
>JAFATZ010000105.1 GCA_019243675.1 Ktedonobacteraceae bacterium
GTTGTATAATAACTCATCATATGGAGCATCTGTTATTGTCTACTAGTACAGATTGCTGCAATCCCAGCATTTTGCAAACACTTTACATTTTTCGTACAGCCGCTTGATTTTTCTTCGTTAAATTATGCTATGTGAAGGGTATATCTAAGGAGAAAAAAATAGATGGCCGATACGATAGAGAGAACCGATCAGGTCAGGTCTAGCCTTATAACAGAGCAGCAGCCTGCTGCTCTCTGGCAACGGTTGGCCCTGGCGGGAATCGTGCTTATTGCTGTTTTTATGGACTTCTTCCAGTTGGGACAAAACGGCTTCGGCAGTTATTACCCCCCAGCAGTAAGAAGCATGCTGGACAACTGGCATAATTTCTTTTTCGCCTCCTATGATCCAGGAGGCTTTGTGACGATTGACAAGCCACCCCTCGGCTTCTGGTTGCAGGTCGCCAGCGCCAAGCTCTTCGGCTTCAATGCCGTGAGCATACTGTTGCCACAGGCATTGGCTGGTGTGCTTTCGGTGCTGCTGCTCTACTATCTGGTGCGACGCCACTTCGGGGTCATAGCTGGCCTGCTGGCTGCCCTCGCTCTGGCCCTGAGTCCGATTAGCGTTGTGACCAACCGCAACATTACCATTGACAGCACGTTGGCCTTGACCCTGCTCGTCGGAGCATGGGCGGTGCTGCGTGCGGCTGAGACTGGGCGCTTACGCTGGCTACTCCTGTCTGCTGTCATGGTCGCCATCGGCTTCAATATCAAGATGATGGAGGCTTACTTGGTGGTACCCGCCTATGCGGTACTCTACTTGGTTGCCGCGCCTCGCAGCATATGGAAGCGCATCGGACATCTGGCCCTGGCTGGGTTGCTCCTGGTGGTGGTCTCCTTCTCCTGGGCGGTGGCCGTCGATCTCACTCCGGCCTCGCAACGCCCCTATGTTGGTTCGACGCAGGACAATTCGGAGATCAGCCTTGCTCTGGGCTATAACGGTATCGACCGCCTCCTGCGCGGATTCGGCGGTGGTTTTAGAGGAAGACCGCAAGGAAATACATCCAATAACACGCCTCCTCCTACCGCGAACCGTGGCACAACGGGTGGAGTGAGCGCTGCACAGGGGAACAGGACGCGGCAAGTACAACCGCCAGCAGGAGGCTTCGGTGGTATCTTCAACACAGGTGCCGCTAGTCCGTTGCGCCTCTTCGAGGTAGCACTTGGAAGTCAAATTGCCTGGCTTCTGCCATTGGCCCTCTTCAGCCTCCTCGCGCTTGCTTGGCAGCGGCGTCCGAACTTGCAGGAGGATCGAAAGCTGCAATCGCTGGTGTTCTGGGGCATGTGGCTGCTCACCATGGGTACCTTCTTCAGTGTGGCGGGCTTCTTCCACCAATACTATATGACGGAGATGGCTCCGGCCATTGCCGCCCTCTTCGGCATTGGTCTGGTGACGATGTGGCAGGACTATCGTCGTGGCGATTGGCGCGGCTGGCTCTTACCTCTGGCGCTAGCTGCCACTGTGGCTGAGCAGGTATACATTCTCAGCGCCTATCCCACGTGGGGCCGCTGGATGATCCCGCTCATCATCGCCCTAAGCGTTGTTGCAGTAGGGGTGCTTGTGGGCGTTCGTATCGCTCCGCATCTGCGTGTCAAAGTGCCAACTGCCCGCTTCATCCTACCAGTGCTTGGCGCTGGAGTGTTAGCTCTGATGCTTGCTCCGACGGTATGGGCCATCACTCCCATTCTGCTGAGTAAGCAAGCCGATACGCTGGTGGCGGGACCGCCTCAGACAGGCGACGGCGGCGGCAACTTTGCTAGATTTGGCAGAAATAACGATACTGCCAACACGAACTCCGTGTTGCTTCACTACCTGCAGGCCAATCAGGGCAATACGAAATTCCTAGTCGCTGTCCCCAGTTCGATGATGGCCGACAGCATCATCCTAGCGACGAACAAGCCAGTGATGGCAATGGGTGGCTTCTCCGGCGGCGATCCCATCTTGACGACTAGTCAACTCGCGGCACTTGTCAAGAATGGCACAGTGCGCTTCTTCCTGCTATCGGTAAGGATACAATTGCCGTCTCAGATTCTCAATCAGCTCCCTCAGCAGTTCAGGAATCGCCTACGTGGTGGGTTTAGCTTCGGCGGCTTTCAACAGAGCGCGCTGACCACCTGGGTGACGCAGCACTGTAAGACCGTACCAACGAGCCTGTGGCAATTTTCCACAACTAGTGCCAGCAGTGGCGGTGACTTCGGTTCGGGCGGCAGCAACCAGTTGTATGATTGCGCCGTGACTCATTGATGATCTGATCCTTCATATTGAACGGAATTTGTGAATGAAAAATGTGTACCCCACTCAGGTAGAGAGCTCTCCTTGGGAAGACTCTACCCCGCTCTCTCAGACTGCAGAGGAACTAACGCGCTGCTATGGAGATCATACCCTAGCTTTCTTTGGTCTAGCTCTTGAGAATAAACATTTTGTGGTACCAGGGGGCGTGGGATTGGTGAACTATCGGTTGAAGCATGGGGTTGCGGTTGTGCCTGGTGACCCACTATGCGCGCCAGAGGCAGTCGAGCAGGTCACACGTGCCTTTCTCAAGTTTTGCGCCTTGCGCCGCTGGTGTGTTGCTTTCTATCAAACACGCCCTACCTATCTGACCGCCTATCGCGCTCTCAAATTGCATGCCTTCAAAATGGGTGAAGAGGCACTGCTCTCGCCTCAGACCTTTACCTTGCAGGGCGCTGCTATGGCGAATGTACGCACCAGTTGTCGGCGTGCTGAACGTGAAGGGGTAGACATCCAGTGGTACGAAGGCGTCCCGCCCGCAGCAGTGATGCAGCAGCTCGAACGCGTCTCCGGTGCTTGGTTGGAGGGCAAAGGCGGCGCTCAGGCCGAGGAGACGGGATTCAGCACAGGGAGATTTGGCGAAATAATGACGAGCGCTCAACAGGCCGACCGGATTGCCGAGAGTGCGCCATCATTGCCCGTTGGGCAGCAGTCGGCCACGCCGCGCTTCGTGACCGGAGTGGCACTGACAAAGGCTGGCGATGTGTGCGCATTTGTGACCTTTACCCCCATCTATGGGGCAGCGAGCGATAATCCTGACGCGAGTCAGGCCTGGGGTTGGGCGCTTGACCTGATGCGTCGGACCCCCGATGCCCCACCAGGAGTGATGGAACTGCTGCTGGTGCGGGCTATTGAGCGCTTTCGCGTAGAGGGGGCGCAGGTAGTTAGTCTAGGTCTAACGTCGTGGGCCGATAGCAGGCAGGAAATGTCAGCTCGTCAACGGCAGCTTGCTAGCTTTGTGACTGATCGCCTCGGCCTACTGGGAAATCCTCGCACGCTCTTTAGCTTCAAACAGAAATTTCATCCCCGCTGGGAGAGTCGCTACCTTGTCACCAATACATCCCTCGCCCTGCCAAAAATCGCCTTGGCGGTGTTAGGCATGCGCAACTATTCGGGAGGGCTGACCAAGCTGACAAGAAAAACCTTTGTGCAGTTCCTTCGTTACTGTCTAGTGGGCGGTGCCAACACCCTCATAGATGTGCTGGCGTTCAATATCCTGTTATGGCGCTTTCCCACCGCTAATGCACAGGTCCTGGTGGGCTATAACTCTGTTGCCTATATGTGCGGAGGGGTCAGTAGTTTTTTCTTCAACAAGTACTGGACGTTTCGGCGTGTCCAGAGGACGAACCGACGAGAGGTGTGGCGCTTTGCCATCAGTCTAGTGCTTGAGCTTTTGTATAGCAATGGGCTGATCTGGCTGGCTGGCAAGGTGTTGCAGCCTTGGATAAGTAACGTCACGCTATGGGGCAACGCAGCGAAGCTGGTGGCGGTGGTCATCGGGACCATCATTTCATATACTATTATGCGCTTCTGGATCTTCACCCGCTGAGCGTCAAGTTTTTGCACCGAGCTTCTGCGTATTTGACAGAGTGAATTCACTTCTGCTATAATCTACGGGCACGAAGTCCGACAGGGCGTCGGCATTTTTTAAGAGTGGCTCGTGTAAAGAGGTGGACGCTTCAGAGCGGATTGAAACCGAGAGGATTGAAAGATATAAACAATGCCCAATAACGCCAGTGCTGAGAAGCGCATGCGCCAGGAAGAGAAACGCCGCGCATACAATCGCAGCATTAAATCATTAGTTAGAACACAGATTACCAAGGCGCGTCAGGCTATTGCCTCCCCCAATGCGAGTACAGAAGCTGCGTCGGAGGCCGTTCGTGTCGCTGCAAGCGCGTTAGACCGTGCCGCAAGAAAAGGTGTTATTCACAAGAACAACGCCGCTCGCCGCAAGTCACGCCTGATGAAGCATCTCAATGCAAAGTCGATGTAGGTTTTTGCGCCCGTTGCTCTGCAATCTCTCTCTTTTACTCATGCCGAGTACTGAGCGCACAGGAGGTTTTTAGGGATGGCCGACAAAAATGTCGTAACGAAGCCTGCAGGGCGAGCACTACTGGCCGTTGTCGAGAATGCTCAGTTACGCAAAGATAGACCCGAGATCCAATCGGGCGATACAGTTCGCCTGCAAGTGAAAGTTGTTGAGGGAAGCCGCGAACGTCTGCAGACCTTTGAAGGTGTTGTTATCCGCTTGCGTGGTGGCAGTGTGAATCGTAACTTTACTGTGCGCCGCGTCACGAACGGGGTAGGGGTCGAGCGCACATTTCTTCTCCATTCACCGCGTATTGAGAAAATTGAGGTGCTCCGTCATGCACGTGTGCGCCGCCAACAACTCTACTATCTGCGGGGTCTCACTGGTAAAGCGGCTCGCTTGAAGGAACGGCGTCCAACGACCAGCAAGCACGTCCCTGCAAAAGAAGCTGCCAGGACAGAGCAGGTTGCCACATCGACGGCTACTACTCAAAGTAACGTCGGTGAAGCCTAAACAGATGCCGACCTTGGCAGAGGAGATGGCCCTGTACGCACAGGGCTATTCCTTGGTTGCTGGGCTGGATGAGGCTGGACGTGGCTGCTTGGCAGGTCCGGTGTTAGCCGCTGCTATCATTCTACAACTCAGTGGCGACATGAACACTGTTTTGTCCCACTTTGCTGGTGTACAAGATTCCAAACAACTTACGCCGACAACACGCGAGCGACTCTACGATGTGGTAATGCAGCATGCGCTTGCTATTGGCGTAGGCATGGGGTCGGTTGAACTGATTGACGAACGAAATATTCTACAAGCCACAAAACATGCCATGCGTAGCGCTATTTCGCAATTGTCGCCAGTGCCGCAGGCACTCTTGCTTGACGCCATGCTTCTAGGCGATATTGCATTGCCACAGCGCTCCATCATCAAGGGGGATGTATGCTGCCTTTCTATTGCTGCTGCCTCCATTATCGCCAAGGTAACGCGTGACCGTCTTATGCTCCAACTGCACGATCAATATCCTGCATATGGCTTCGCTCAGCACAAGGGCTATGGAACTGCGGCCCATCTCGCTGCACTGCAACGCTACGGTGCCACCCCTCATCACCGCAAAAGCTTTGCGCCTGTACGCGAACTCTACGGACTTTTCGCGCAAACTTGACTTTTACAGCTCTCGCAGAGGGGTGCGTATGCTTGCGGACATGTTGCGAGAAACAGAGATTTATCAAGGCATTATGCAGGAAGTTGCAGAGTAAGAGCATCATGCCAGAATACATCTGGGGGCGCAACCCTGTACTGGAGGTGCTTCATTCGACGCGATCGGTCAAGCGTCTCTTGTTGGCAGAGGGGCAACGAGGGGCACCTGTTGTATCTACGATTCTAGAGGCAGCGCAACAGCGGCACATCCCTATTGAGAGCGTGTCGCGTGCGCGTCTTGATCAACTCAGTCACGGCGCTGTCCATCAGGGTTGCCTCTTGATTGTTGAAGAGCGCAAATACGCAGATATTGAGCAAATACTTGCTTTTGCTGCCCACAAGCACGAGGCACCCTTCCTGCTCATCCTTGATACCATTCAGGATGTCAACAACCTAGGCTCATTACTACGTACGGCTGAAGCCGTGGGCATACATGGTGTTATTCTGCCGGAGCATCGTGCTGCCGAGGTCAATGCCACTGTTGTCAAAACCTCAGCAGGGGCCACAGAACACCTGCTCATTGCCCAGGAGACGAACCTATCGCGTGTTATTGAGGCACTCAAGAAGCAAAACATCTGGGTTGTAGGATTAGCGGGAGAGGCGAAAATGCTCTATCACCAAGCCGATCTCACGGGGTCGCTGGCGCTGGTTGTAGGCAATGAAGGCAAGGGCATCAGCCGTCTGGTGCGGGAACACTGTGACCTGCTCATCAGACTGCCTATGCATGGCCATATCAACTCTTTGAATGCTGCGGTTGCTGGCAGTATCGCTCTGTACGAGGCGCTAAGGCAGAGAGAGAAGGCGTAGCAGGGCTAAGAGAGAGAAATGTTGTGTTTAAGATAAACATAAAGAAACTTCTACTGCTTCTTTGTTGTAGCATAGGACTACTCAGTCTGGGTGTAGTTCTGCACGCACAAGAAGCGCTAGCTGCTGCTTATGGCCCTACACCCCAAGTGACCATCACGCAACCCAATGTCAGCAATGCCGCTGTCGGTGGGCATGCAGGTACGAAAGTACAGATTGTAGGCATAGGCTTTGCTCCCATTCCTACTACCGTGCAACTTTTCACCACGACCAATGCCGATCCAGCCCATTGTCAGCCAGGTGATCCCAACCTTACTGTGTTTACTCCAAGTCCTACTGTGATGATAAACGGGCCAACATGGAATGTAAATACTACATGGCCTGATAACGCCGCAGTACCTGGCAACGTCTATTACGTTTGTGCCCTTTCTCTTACTAACCAGGTGCTCTCCTCCAACACGTTTACTGCCGCTCAGCCTGTCACAGTCAATGTTTCACCAACCAGCGTAGCACAGGGTGCAATGGTGACAGTCACAGGCATGAACTGGCTCCCACCGCAGCAACTCAATGTCTCGATAACCAGTGGTGACAACGGCCCAGCTATTGTCAGCAGTGTTGTCAATTCTGATGCAGCCGGAAACTTTACTACCTCGCTTGCTATCCCTGGCAATGCCCGCCCTATGGCCTACTCTGTCCGTGTCTATGCTCTAAACGAGAATACTCCTGCTATGACGAAGGTACTAAGCAACGCTCTGACAGTGATGCTTGCTCCAACGCCTACACCAACGGCCGCTCCGACTCCTACGCCATTACCAACGACGCCCGTAGCCACTGCGACACCACCGGGTGGTACAGGCACTAGCACGGGCGGCATTATGGCAAATACATTTCTCCTCTTTGGGCTAGCAGGGCTAGGTATCCTGCTAGTAATAGTGGGCATTATCCTATTTGTGATGTACTCACGCAAAAGCTAGATCATTTATAGAGACAATCTTTTGAAAACGCTCTCGGGCAGGCTTCTTATAAGAAGCATAATCGGACGCCAGAACCAGGGCAGGTAGACAATATCGCTTCCCTGTTTCATTGCACGATAGACACCCTCACCGACAGAATGCGCTGATGCAAAGAGTGGTCCTTTCTTCAAGTGTGCCGTCATGGGGGTATCGACGAAGCCAGGCTTGATGGTCACGACGCAGACGCCAGCTTTGTACAGACGATTGCGTACACCCTGTAAGAAGCTGCTTACTGCCGCTTTGCTTGTGCCGTAGACATAATTGCTCTGCCGTCCCCGGTCACCGGCAACGGAGGAGATGACCGCTATACAACCGTGTCTTTGCTGCTCAAAGTAGTTGGCGCTAATCGTGAGCAGCGAGATGACACTGGTACAATTGTTGTTGAACTGCTGCACTGTTTCGGCAACGCTCTGTTCGCAGAGACGCTGATCCCCCAACGTGCCATGAGCGATCAAGAGCATGTCTATGCTCTCGAGCGTTGTAAGAGCACTATCGAACATCTCCTGATGCCGCTCCAGTTCGCTGAGATCAAGTACAAAGGTAGCTACTCGCTTAGCACCCCGTACTTTGAGGTCGTTAGCCACCGCTGTTACTTTCGCCTCATCACGAGCAACGAGAAAGAGTTCTGCGCTGTCCCTAGCAAAGCATTTGGTCGTTTCATGCGCAATGGCAGATGTGGCTCCTAGTATCATTACCTTCATAGAAAACTCCCCAATTCATACTGTGGGTACGACGCGACGCCAGAAACTAGAAGAGAACTTCGGGTCGATAGAGCGCTCGAACTCGTGCCATTGCGGAAAATAGGTCTGGAAACTCTCCCTGCTCATACGCGCATCTTTGGCTGGGTACACACGGCCCCTGCTTTGGCGTACGATGCCGTCTAGCTCCTCGCACAGTTGCAGTGTCTTCTTGCCGCGATAGGAGAAGTCCAAGGCCAGCGTTATACCTGGCTGCGGAAATGAGAGCATGCCTGTCGAGGGCACATCGCCAAAGGTTTTGAGCACTGCTAGAAATGAGCCTTCACCTGAGCGACTGATGCGCCGTAGCAGCTCTTTCATGACCTCGCCTCCATTGTCGAAAGGGACAACGCACTGGTACTGCAGAAAGCCCCGTTTACCATATATACGGTTCCACTGCTCAATAGCATCGAGCGGATAGAAAAAGGGTTCATAAGAGAGAACTCTGCGTACCACTTTGCTTAATTGCTTATGATAGTAGACCTCATTGAAAGCTTTGACCGTGAGCGTGTTCAAGGTGAAAGAAGGCAGGTCAAAGGGGATGACCAGTGGCAACTTTGCGGGCATCCGTCTCGCGCTATATTCTTGAGAACGGTTATGATTGCCGCGCATGAAGAGGCCACGTCCAAGCTTGCTCCCCCCACAGAGGCAATCCACCCAAGAGACTGTATACTCAAAGTCCAGGTCTGAGTCGGCAGAGAGTTGGAGGAACTCGTCAAGTGAGGAGAAACGTATACTCTCTATGTCGATAAAGGAGTTCACAATAGGCTTCAAGCGAAACTCGGCCCACAAAATCAGGCCAGTCAGCCCTAGACCGCCAATCGTCGCACAAAATAGTTCCCTATTCTCGTAGGGAGAGCATAACAAGCGCTCACCATTGGAGCGCAATACTTCAAAGCGGGTAACATGGCAACCGAACGTTCCAGCTTTGTGGTGATTCTTGCCGTGAATATCATTGGCAATTGCCCCGCCAACTGACACGAACTTGGTACCAGGACTGACGGGCAGAAACCAGCCACGTGGCACAACAACCTGCAGTATGTCGGCCAGTGACATGCCCGCTTCACAGCGTAGCAGACCCTCTTTTGGATCAAAGGAGATGAAGCGCTTTAAATAGCTCACATTGAGCGATACACCGCCCTCGTTGAGACAACTATCACCATAGCTGCGCCCATATGCGAAGGGCAGCACTGGCTGCTCAAACGCGGCAAGATCGGGCAGGTCACTTAACCAGAACACAGGTACAACTGCCATCGGCTCAAGCTGTGGATAATGCCCCCACGATTGCAGTCTTGTTGTTGTCTTTGCATTGAACAAGCTAAGCATATCTGTGCTATCATATCACATAAGCAGTGCAACCTCACATTATACTAAGCAAGTAGCCACCACTTCTCTCAAAACCTTAGGGGTGGAGGGTCGACAACAACCGTAAGGAGTTAGAGCGTGCGACGAAGCCCGTTTTGGTCTTGCTTTCGCGTGAACATGCGATTTTCACTCTTTGAGAAGGTTATTCTTGCGAACAGTCTTATGCTGGTCATCGAAGCGTTAGCAGGCTTGTGGGTGACCAGCCATAATCTGGAATCGCGTCACTATCTCATTGATACCAGCTTTATCGTCGTGGCTACCCTCATGAGCTTAGTAACAAACGCTCTGCTCTTGCGTGCTAGTTTTCGCCCACTTTTTGGCTTGCTGCGCACCATTCGCGCAGTGAGCGCAGGGGCAACACACGAGCGTGCAGCCATCCTCCCTCTCGATTCAGAGATCGGTGAACTTGCCCATGCCTTCAACAGTATGCTTGATCGACTCGAAGAGACGCGCCGTGAGCAGGCAATGCTCATTCTGCAAGCGCAAGAGGAAGAGCGCCATCGCCTTGCCCTCGAACTTCACGATGAGAGTAGCCAGAATTTGACCGCCCTGCTTGTTCATACAGAAGTACTCAGCCAGACCTTGCAGGTATTGCCTCACGATATGATCTCGGCACAGGCTCGTACACGCCTTTACACAGGTCTCTCGTCCTTGACGGAGATTGCACAAAACACCCTTGAAAACGTGCGGCTGCTTGCTCAGCAATTGCGTCCTCGCGTGCTTGACGATTTAGGGCTATACGCGGCCTTCCGCTGGCTAGCAGAAGACAGTCGTGAACGATTACATGTGACTGTCGAGCTGCATACCGAGGGCATAGATACTTCTGCGGTCAGACAGCACTGCTCCACTCCCCATGAGATCGTGTTGTTCCGTATTGCTCAGGAAAGCCTTACTAACGTAGCGCGTCATGCCCATACCCAACACGTATTCGTCTTGCTTGTACGTGACGCAACACACTTCCGTCTCTCTATTCGCGATAATGGCTGTGGCTATGACACCTCGAAGCCGCATGTAGGTCTAGGTACATTGAGCATGCGTGAGCGCGCTGCACTGCTGGGGGGCACTTTGACTCTTCACTCTCAACCAGGAAAGGGTACAACCGTTGAGGCGATTATCCCATATATGAAAGAGGAAGCCCATGCCTGAAGAACCTTCCATGCACCCTATTCGTGTGCTGCTTGCTGACGATCATGAAATCCTACGCCAGGGCTTGAAGCTGCTGCTGGGGTTACAGCCAGAGATACAGGTGGTGGGCGAAGCTCGAACTGGACACGAGGTGGTTGAGCAAGTAGCAAGACTTTGCCCTGACGTGGTGGTTATGGATATCAGCATGCCAGAGATGGACGGATTGCAGGCATGTAGCATCATTCGTCGCCGACAACCAGAGACACACGTCCTCATGCTGACTATGCATGAAAGTGAAGAATACTTTCTGCAAGCTCTGCATGCAGGAGCAGCGGGATACCTTGTGAAAAAGGTGGCACCAGCCGAACTACACGCCGCTGTCAGCACAGTGGCGCAGGGGGGAGTCTTTTTGTATCCAGGCTTAGCCAAAGTCCTCATTCGGGCATATCTGAACGAGGCTACCTCCTCGTCGCTAGAGCCATCTTCTCTGCAAGAGACAACGGAGCTTGAGACGGAACTGAGCGTTCTCACGCCCCGTGAGCTAGAGATTCTCAGGTTGGTTGCGGCAGGACACACAAGTAAAGAGATCGCCGACCACCTCGTGCTTAGCATCAAAACGGTGCAGGCACATCGCGCCAAGATTATGGAGAAGTTGGACTTGCACGACATTACCCACTTGGTACGCTTTGCCATCCATCATCGTCTCATTCCCCCCAGACTCTAATTTTAGGAGCTTTTTTTATGAAACTATTTACAGTGCGTCATATTTCGCCGTTGCTGATCCTATGTCTTCTCCTAATTTTCTTTGGTCCACTTGGCAACTACAGGAGCAATACTCCTATGACCGATGCACTGGATCAGTCTATGGCGGCAAGAACTATACCACCACCAATCGCTACCTGTCCGCATTTGGCCTACAGTACTGGGCTTACCACCTGCTATACTCCCTATCAGTTACGTCTCGCTTATGGCGTCGAATCATTGCTAGAGCGCGGTTTTAGCGGTAAGGGACAGACGGTAGTGGACATCGTCTCGTTTGGCAGTCCCACCCTGCAACAAGATATGGATGTTTTCAATAAGCAGTTCGGCCTGCCACCTATCAACGTCCAGGTGATTGCCCCACTAGGAACGAAAGCATTTGATCCTCATGACACAAATATGCTCGGTTGGGCAGAAGAGACTGAGCTTGATGTACAAATCATCCACGCTATTGCACCTGATGCAGGTATTGTGGTCCTAACCAGTCCAGTAGCGGAGGTTGAGGGCACCGTTGGCCTGCCACAGTTTTGGCAATTGGAGCAATACGCGCTCGCTCATCATCTCGGCTCTATTGTTTCGCAAAGCTGGGGCGCATCTGAACTGACGCTGCAGGATGCAGCGGGACAGCAAGAAGTACAAAAATGGGATGCCTTTTATCAGCAAACGACCACAAAGCAGGGCGTGACCTACCTATCAGCATCGGGTGATAAAGGTGCCACCGACTTTATGGACATGCAAGGGCAAAAGCTTGCCTCTGTCCCCACAACCAGTTTTCCAGCCGATGAGCCGTGGGTCACGAGTGTTGGCGGCACTACGCTGCTGCGCGAAGGCAATACAACGCGTGAGGTTGTGTGGAATGGTGCCACTGGTGCTAGTGGTGGCGGCTTTAGCGCATTCTTCCCAACCCCCGCTTATCAGCAGTCCTTGCCTACAGCCGTTCAGAGTCAGCTCAACCATCGTCGTGGCGTGCCCGATGTCGCTGCTGTTGCTGATCCCAACAGCGAAATGGCGATCTACGTGAATGGGAGGTGGGGTCTGATTGGTGGCACCAGTGCTAGTACACCGCTATGGGCAGGCATTGTTGCTATTGCTAACCAAATGGCGGGCCATCCCCTGGGTTTTCTCAATCCTGCACTCTACAAAATAGCCCAGTCGCCTGCCTATGCCCAGGACTTTCACGATATTACCTCCGGTGACAATACCAATGCGGAAACTGGCGTCCAGGGATATCCAGCCGTAGCAGGCTGGGACGCCTCCACCGGGCTTGGTTCACCTAACGCTGAGAAGCTTCTCCCCGATTTAATTAAGGAAATGCAACCATAAGCATCTGCTTATGGCTGTACTAATCCTTTGTGTACGCACAATTCAGCGTTGAGAATGGAGCCTCCCGCCGCGCCACGAATGGTGTTATGACCTAGTACTACAAACTTGTAGTGCAGAATGGGGCAGTGGCGTAGTCGTCCAAGGGTAACCGTCATGCCATTGCCAGCGTCGCGGTCGCGCAGCGTCTGGGGTCGATCTAGCTCGTGACGATAGAGTAGGGGATGAGCGGGAGCACTCGGTAACGTGGGCGCTTGTGCTTCTGGTGTGTAGTTCTGCCAGGTAGCAAGAACCTCCTCTAGACTGGCGTCGTGTTCGAGTTCGACGCTGACGCATTCAAGATGCCCCTCGCGTGTGGCAACGCGGTTGCAATGAGCGCTGACCACCAACGGAGCATTGATAAAGCCGTGACCCTCTTGCCAAGTGCCAAGCATCTTGAGTGTTTCGCTCTCCACCTTCTCTTCCTCGCCGCCAATATAGGGAATAGCATTATCGAGGATATCGTAAGAAGGCAGGCCGGGATAGCCAGCACCCGAAATAGCTTGTAACGTAGTGACGATGACCTTGCGCAAGCCAAAGCGCAGTTGCAGTGGTTTGAGCGCCATCACGAGTGGCGTAGCGGAGCAATTGGCGTTAGTGACGATACAGCCCTGCCAGCCACGTTGTTTGCGCTGCTGAATAAGAGCAGCGGCATGGTCGGCATTGACCTCTGGAATGAGCAAGGGCACGTCTGGGGCCATGCGATAGTTCTTGGCGTTGCTAAAGACAGCGACACCCGCACGAGCAAAAGCCACTTCTACCTCGCCAGCGGCTTCAGCAGGCAAGGCCGAGAAAGCGATTCTGATGCCAGGCATTGCCTCCGGTTTGCAGGCCAGCACAGGCAGTCTTGCCACAGATGGGGGCATTTCACTGTTGGGTAGTCGCCAGGGTGTTGCCTCGGCATACAGACAGCCATTATGTCGCTCTGAGGCAGCGACGGCGACAAGCTCAAACCAGGGATGACCCTGTAGGCCCTCAATGAAACGTTGTCCAACCATGCCTGTTGCACCTAGTATAGCAACAGGGATACGCGCTTGAAGCTGCATGATATTTCCCTTTCCTAGCCATCAAAGCGAGGGGCCAGCAGGGCGAGGGCAAGCCTCGCTCCTACGATACATGGTCTGCTATAGGTTTATTTAGCGTGCTTCTCGTCTTTTCTCTTGGTGTCCAGGGAATGGAACAATGGTCGCAATAAGGCCACGGTGCAGCCAGCATAGTGCGCTTTCTGCATCTTGATCCTCCACAATCAGGATGATAGCTTGGTCCGACATGCCCTGGGTGACGATTGGTATATCCGCGCTGGCCAGTGCATTGATGGTATGCGCAGCGCTCATAGGATCAGCATTGAAGCCTGAACCAATGCAGGCGCAAGCGGCGAGGTTGCGGACACAGCGCACGTTCCAGACGCTAGCATCCATATCATGTCGCAACAGGGCTACCACTGATTCGGCGGATGCCTCCTCGACCATGAAGGAGAGGTGGTGCCCCGACGAGGAGCAGATGACAATGGGAGCGGCATATGCTCGTGCGGCCAGGGCGAAGATCTGCCCAGCATTCTCTGGAGCGCCGAATAGGTCTGTGCTTTCAACAGTAATCAATGCCAGATGGCGGCGAGTAGTGATTGCTCTGGCTCCGCTTGGCGTTCTGCCCACGGGACCGACGACGGTTCCGAGCACATGAGGACGGAAGGTGTTGCGCACACGTACGGGAATGTTGCGTGGAGCGACTGGAATAAATGTGCGGGGGTGCAGTACCTTGGCACCAAACCAGGAGAGACGCGCTGCTTCAGCATACGAGAGTCTGGACAAGGGCTGGGCATTTTTCACTAGACGCGGATCAGCCGTCAGAACGCCATCTACATCGGTGTAGATAGTAACTTCAGCACAACCCAGGGCAACCCCAATGACCGTGGCGCAGTAGTCTGAGGCGTTACGGCCAAGCGTTGTGACATAGCCCGTAATAGTGCGCCCGATGAAGCCGACAAGAATAGGAACAATGCGTCGTTCAATAAGCGGTACAACCAGCGCATGCGCATTGGCGCGTGTTTCCTCCATCAGTGGGTCGGCTCCGACTACCACCCCAAAGGGCTGTACGCTATCGTTCCTAGGGTGGCTCGTGATGATAATCTCCTGCAGTATGGGTTCGGTTGCCACACCGAGGTCTCCGACAGCGGCAGCGACGAGTAGCACCGAGAGGCGCTCGCCCCAACCAGCAACTGCAGCAGTATGTAACTGTATCTCATCGTTTCGCTGTGCAGCACTACGCAGGGTAGCCACATCTTGTGCTAGCGCGGTCAGTGCATCTTCAATCTGGACCAATAACCTCATTCGCCGCTTATCATCGCAAGTCACCTCCTGCGCTGCATCCATATGTTTGTGCCGTAGCAGGGTCAACTCGGCCTCGCACTCCTCGTACTGGCCAGCATAGGCATGACGTGCAATCTTCAAAAGTTGGTCGGTCACTCCCGCCATGGCCGAGACCACAATAATGGGGAAGTGCTCCTCTGCGCCATTGACCGCGTGCGCAATGATGCTTGCTACTTGGCGAATCCGTTCACCACTACCGACAGACGTTCCTCCAAATTTTAAGACACTGACCTTGTTTTCCATTTGTATCCTCTTCTTAGAGTAAAATATTACCCTACATGGTAACTCTTCAACAGAGGGTTGATTACTACAAGTTTCCTATTTCGCCTACAACTTCTGCGTGCAAAGATACTGTGTCAAAACGGTGGCTACTTATTATTTTAAGCATCCTCCGTCAGCAGACTAAGTGCATTGGCCATCTGATCCCATTCTTTGAGAAAGGCATCGTGGCCGTGCGGCGAATCCAATTCTACGTAGCTGGCATCTCCTCCCAGGCTACGAACCCTTTCGGCTAGCCAGCGTACGTGTGCGGCGGGGAAGAGAAAATCTGAGCGAATACCTATAAATAATGCCTTGCTGCGAATACGACAGAGTGCATTGTCGAGGGAGGGATAGTCCTCACTCACGTCGTACAGGTCCATCGCACGACTGATGTACAGGTAGCTATTCGCATCGAAGCGGCGCACCAGCAAGGTGCCCTGGTAGTAGAGATAGTTCTCGACATCGAAGCGCTTGCCAAGATCGGCGGCTTGCGTCGGTGCTGGGATGGGGGTGCATCGGTTGCTGTGACGTGCGTAGCGCAGCTCCATCGCTTCCTCGCTCTGATAGGTAATCATCGCCAGCATACGCGCAATCGCTAGGCCGGTATTCGGTCCCTGCCCTGGTTGGTAGTCGCCACCGCACCAGGCTGGGTCTGCCATGATCGCCTGCCGCTGCACCGTGCTAAAGGCAACGGCCTGTGCTGTCAGTGCCGCCGTGGCCGCTACCACCACCACCTTCTGTACCATCTCAGGATACGTCACAGCCCACTCCAATGCCTGTTGTCCCCCAATGGAGCCGCCGACTACCATCGCCAGGCGATTCACGCCTAGGTGCTCAAGCAATACCCGCTGTGCTCGCACCATATCACGAATCGTCACCACAGGAAAACACATGCGATAGGGCTTACCAGTGCGTGGGTCAAGCGATGAAGGACCAGTGCTGCCATAGCAACCACCCAGGACGTTCGAGCAAATCACAAAGTAACGTGTCGTATCAATGGGGCGTCCAGGACCGATCAGCAGGTTCCACCACCCCGCCTTCGGGTCATCAGGATGCTGGGTATCATGAGCATGGGCATTCCCCGTCAAGGCATGAGTAATCAGCATCGCATTGTCCGCCTCTGCATTCAGCGTCCCCCACGTCTCGTAGGCCAGCGTAATCGGTCCCAAATTGCCTCCAAACTGCAATGGCAGAGAGTCAAACGTCACACTCTCCACTGCATGCAGAGCCGTCTGTTGCATAGTGAGCCCATACTCTAATTGAATCGCCATTGCATCTCCTTCTAAAAAAGATAACAAAAAACCCCTTCACCCTAGTAGAGGGGGCAAGGGGTAAACGTATTTACGGTTATTTTACCTACAAAAAAACCCCTGCATCTCAGGGGTGTGGCAAAAATGCACATACCCCTCATCTTGCGGATAGGCACAAATCATGCCAATCTGCCGGAGTTGGCACCCTTCCTGCGACATTGCAAGTGGGTTGCCGGGCTTCAACGGGCCGTTTCCCTCCACCTCTCTTGATGAGATCAGTTATGTAACTCTGATTCAGTTGTTAAAATCTCCTATGTGCAAATTATACCCGATCAACTTTGTGTGTGTCAAGAGTAGTTTTGTCTTACACAAGCTCGCTGCACTATGATAGATTGTACACAAAATCATTTCCACAGAGGAGGTAGCATGATCTCGTTGCCCTCAATCCTACTGAGGCTGAGCGTAGCCTTGTTGCTTGGTGCGGTGATGGGATGGGAGCGCGAAAGCCGTCAGCGTTCGGCTGGAATGCGCACGAATGCTCTAGTAGCTCTTGGGTCTTGTCTCTTTACTCTGATCTCAGGCTTTGGGTTCAGTCAACTGCTCGGTATAGCTCATGTGCAGATTGATCCGACGCGCATTGCTTCGTATGTGGTGGCAGGGATTGGCTTCCTTGGCGGAGGCACTATTATAGTTCAGCACGACCGTGTCAAAGGGCTGACCACCGCTGCAGTGATCTGGCTCGTTGCCGCACTTGGCATGGCGTGTGGAGCAGGATGGTTGTGGGAGGCAATGATAGCGGCCCTACTGGCCCTGGCGGCCTTACTAGGACTGCGACTTCTCGAACAGCGCAAGATGTTCGAGCCTCGTCACTCCTTGCAGCGCTCTGACATCCAGCTAGAAGTTATGGGAGCAGCAGACTCCTTCATAGGTCAAGTGCAAGAGGCTTGTGAGCGCAAGGCCGTCACTATTGAGCGGCTAGACATCAAGACAGAGCGTGAGAGCAAGACGGTCAATCTGGCCTGTCACGCTCAGAATACAGCAGCATTGGCCTCTGTTGTCGACGCATTACAGACCCTACCAGCGGTACGAGCCGTCCATATCGAACTGGCCGACAAGAGCGGGAGAGCGCCTGGTTCATAAGCAAAACAGAAAGCAAGAGCAAGTTGATAATGATTAGCTTGAACTGATATAATCTTATGAAACAGTGAGAGAATGGAATTGTAGCAAGCGAGAGCGAAGAGCGGCACTACGCAAGTTTTGTAAATGAAAGCATATGAAAATCCTTGTTATCGAAGATGAAGCCAATATTGTACAGGTCATTCGGCTCTATCTGGAACAGGCAGGCTATACACTCCTGAGCGCAAATGATGGTATCACCGGACTGGAGTTGCATGCTCGTGAGCGTCCCGATCTGGTTATTCTAGACTTGATGCTCCCTGGGCTTGATGGTATGGAGGTGTGCCGCCGTATTCGCGCTTGGGCTACCACGCCTATTCTCATGCTCACGGCACGTCAGAGCGAGGAGGACCGTATTGCAGGACTTGAACTGGGAGCCGATGACTACTTGGTCAAGCCATTCAGCCCGCGTGAATTGGTGAGCCGTGTCAAGGCCATTTTGCGCCGTAGCGTCGCGTCCTCTGCCGATAACACAAAAGAACCTCTCGCTGAGCAAAGCAAGCCAGATGATAAGAAGTTGTACTTCGGCAATCTGGTTATCAATATACCTGCGCGCCGTGTGATGGTGGGCAAGCAGCAGGTGACTTTGACCGCCAAGGAGTTCGACCTGCTAGTAGCGCTCGCTTCCGCCCCAGATCGTGTCTTTACCCGTGAGTCACTGCTCAACCAAGTATGGGGCTATACCTATCTCGGTGACGGTCGCACGGTTGATGTGCATATTGGCACGCTGCGTAAAAAATTAGAGGCGGCACATGCTGCTTCCCCTATCACATACCAGATTCAGACTGTATGGGGGGTAGGCTACAAGTTTGTACCTGTGACTTCAGCCTCGACAACGCCCCCAGGGGAGGAGTAATGCAAAAACTCTTCTCTAGATTAAGTCTGCGTGTCAAACTGCAGATGAGCTATCTGCTGGTGGCACTAGGAACCATCCTTATTCTCACCTTTGTCGTGACGCTAGCAGTGCAAAGCTACTTTTACAATGCACAGCTTGACCGACTGACTCGAGGGGCTCGATATATCGCTGGGAACATAGAGCACTTCTATGACTTCCTTGGTCCGGACTGGGGCAATCTCCCACCGTCAATTTTCGAACCAGGCTATCCAGTAATTCTTGTAGTTACAGATACAACTGGGAGACACGTTGTCTGTAGCGAGCCGATCTTCGTCTCACAAGCACAACCTAATTGCACCGATCCTAGCTTCAAGTCTGCTTTGTCGAATGCGTTACAAGGCAGGAGGACGAATGGCTATCTACAGGTATCCACTGAGAGCAATATCGCTTCTTCACAGTATATATATATAAGTGTGCCATTGAACATAGGTAATCAGATCATTGGGGCCTTGCTTCTCTCCGAACCAGAGTTGTCTGTTCCCAGTGGGCTTTTGCAGCAAGCCAACATAGCTATTTTTGTAGCGGGTGTTATTGTAGAACTTATAGTTATTCTCTTTAGCTTGCTGCTCGCACGCCGCCTGACCAGACCTCTAGAGTCACTGACACGTGCCGCCGAACAGATGAAACAGGGAAAATACACGCAGCGTGTTGCGTCTCCTGCATCATTAGATGAATTGGGGCGTTTAGCGCTCACCTTCAATGCTATGGCTGATACCATTGAGGCTGATGTCAACGAACTGAGGCGACAGGAGCAGGTGCGCCGTGACCTGCTCGCTAACATTGCTCACGATCTGGCTACTCCGCTGACGGCTATCCAGGGCTTTAGCGAGGCACTAGCTGATGATCTTATTCTCGATCCTGCGCAAAGGCAGGAGACTGCACAACGCATTGGGCGCGAGGTGCAACGCCTGCACCGTCTTGTTGCCGATATGCAACAGATGTCCTCACTTGAGTCAGGACATGCACAGCTCGACCTAGCTCCTCTAAATATGCATGCACTCGTCGACGAGACAGTTGCGGTGATGGTGCCAGAATGTGAACAGGGTAGTATCGCAACTCGTAACGAGATCGCACCAGAAACTCCGCCAGTGTTGGCTGATAGTGACCGCATTACTCAAGTGCTACTCAACCTGCTCGATAATGCTCGGCACCACACACCCTGCAACGGCTCCATCACTATTAGCGCCGTACAAGAGGGAAACATGCTCAAGATAACTGTAAGTGACACTGGAACTGGCATTGATCCCACCGACCTGCCGCACATCTTTGAACGATTCTACCGCGCTGATCGCTCGCGTACAGGAAAGACAGGCGGTAGTGGTCTTGGTCTTTCTATTGTCAAAGCCATTGTCACGGCTCACGGCGGCAAGGTGTGGGCCGTGAGCATGCCTGGACAAGGAACTCGCATTTCGTTCTCACTGCCTTGTTTCCTTGCTCGGTAGGGCCCCAATTCATTGTGCCCTATACACACTCGGGGAAATGTAGAGATATTTTCCCTCTTTATGAGATATAATACGTTATGGCAAAGATTTCGTTTCATGCGATTACCAAACAGTACCCGGGCACTAGCAGACCTGCCGTTGACGCGGTGAGCTTCGATGTGGCAGAGGGTAGCACCTGTATGCTGGTGGGCACCTCTGGTTCAGGCAAGACAACGCTGCTACGCATGGTCAATCGTCTGATTGAACCCACCTCGGGTGAGATCGTTATTGACGGCAAAAATGTGCTGCAAGAGAATCCTATTGCGCTGCGCCGCCGCATCGGCTATGTGATTCAACAGGTCGGACTCTTCCCACATCTGACTATTGCCGAAAATGTACGTGTCACCGCCGAGATAGCCGGAGGCTGGACCAAGCAGCGCCTTGATAAGCGTGTTGATGAATTGCTAGAGCTTGTTGGCCTACCGCCTGCTGAGTATCGTAAGCGCTTCCCGCGCCAGCTCTCCGGTGGGCAACAGCAGCGCGTTGGCCTAGCTCGTGCCCTTGCCACCGACCCTGCCATCATGCTCATGGACGAACCATTTGGCGCACTCGATGCCATCACCCGCGAGCGTATGCAAAACGAGTTATTGCGCATACAGCGCGACGTCCAGAAAACTATTCTCTTCGTCTCACATGATATTCAAGAAGCCTTCAAGCTTGGAGAGCAGATCGCTGTTCTCGACCAAGGCAAACTCATACAGCTTGGCACCCCCGTCGATTTACTGGCGCAGCCTGCCAACGACTTTGTGCGCAAGCTAGTGGGTGGCGATAGTATTCTGCGCCAACTTGAATATCTGCCTGTTATTGATGCCCTAGAGCAGGACACTGTAGCTTCCGCACGTGGGGGTGATGTGCCAACATTCCTATCCGATGCTACCTTGTTACAAGCAATGTTGAAGCTCCTGGAAACCAATGCTCCCGCTCTGGCCGTACAAGACAAAGATACGCAGCAGCAACTTGGATTTATTACGCTCGCTAGTATTAATCGCGAAATTACCCATGCGCATGGTCACAAAACGGAACGCACAGAGACAGCCATCTAGTGCATACGTCTGGAACAGAGGAGTTTTATGAACTATCTCTTACAGCCCTATAACTATGATTTAAGCGACCCAGCGAGTATTCCGAATCTGTTCTTGGATCACCTGTACCTTGTTGGGATCACGATGCTCATCTCGCTTATTATTGCTCTTCCTTTAGGGATACTAGTGGCTCGTCGCCCTCGCCTGTACCTGCTCGTCATCACCATAGCGGACCTACTCTACACCGTCCCCGCTCTCGCATTGATCGCTATACTGATCACTATCACGGGCTTGAGCCTCGCCACAGCTATTATCCCACTCGTCATTTATACGCAGCTCGTCTTGATCCGCAATACCGCTACCGCAATCAATGGTATCGACCCACTGTTGCTAGAAGTAGGTAAAGCAATGGGAATGAATCCGCGTCAAGTGCTCTTGCGCGTTGCCTTGCCACAGGCTCTACCGACCATCATCGCTGGTGTTCGCATCGCTACCGTCACAACGATTGGTATCGCCGCGTTGGCTTATCTTGCGGGACAATCGGGACTCGGTGATCTCATCTTTAAGAACATCGCAACCACTGATTTCGATGCAGTGGTCGCAGGAGGAATCTTGATAGCTCTGCTAGCTGTCGTTGCCGACCTGCTGCTCTTAGCAGTGCAGACGGTCCTCAATAGAGGCCGTACTAGTGTATCTTTGGCATAGTAGAGAGGTAGTAGACAGTATGAACGCTCTTCTCGACTTTATCGCTGACCCTCATAACAACTTTATGGGGCAAAGCATCACGTACCTACGGATTTGTGCCATCTCCATTATGCTAGCCATCGTGATAGGTGTTGTACTTGCTGTAGCCGTCTCGCGCAGCCCTGTACTGTCCTTTATTGCGGTAAACCTGAGCGGATTGCTACGTGCTATCCCCGTCATCGCATTTTTGGTAGCAGTCGTGCCCTTCCTCGGCATAGGCGCTCCTCCTGCTACCGTAGCACTGGTCATATTGGGCATTCCCCCCATTCTACTTAACACCTATACTGGCATACGTGGTATCGACCCTGCTACCATTGACGCTGCTAAGGGTATGGGAATGACCTATTGGCAAATTCTTACACGAATACAAGCGCCACTTATCTTGCCTATAGTCGCGGCTGGCGTTCGCACCTCGGCGGTACAGATAGTGGCGACAGCGACGCTTGCGGCGATTACCGGTGCAGGTGGCTACGGCGCTTATATCTTTGATGGATTTAATACGTTCAATAAGACGGCAATCCTCGCTGGTGCCATCCCTGTAGCTGTGTTGGCCCTGATTATAGAAGTGGCTATGGGTTGGCTAGAACGTGCCTTGACCCCTATCGGCATACGCCGCGAGGCGGTGCAATCTCAAATGGTGGTCAAGCAAGGTGAGGTAGCCAAGGCATAAGCATTTAGTACTAAAAGGAGAAAGCCATGTTTTCCTTCGCGTCCTCAGTACGAGTAAAAACGCTCTTGCTGCTTGCTTTCGTTTCTCTACTGACGCTGTCTGGGTGCAGTGCTGCTGGGAACGGCAGTGGTTCAGGGTCCAAGGGGACCATAACGATTGCTACCAAGCTGGATACCGAAGGTCAGCTTCTTGGTGATATGTATACGCTGTTGTTGCAAAAAGCGGGCTATACTGTCAACTTCAAGCCAGCTTTGGGCCAGAGTCCAACCCTTCTCGCGGCCCTTCAGAGTGGTGCAATCGATATATATCCAGAGTTTACTGCTACAGGATTGAATGCACTTCACATTCCTTCGACTTACAACGCACAAAAGGATTATCAAAATGTCAAGAATGGGTTTGAGCAGAATTACCATATTACGTGGCTGGATGTTTCCCCATTGGACGATGGCTACGCTCTTTGCACATCGAAGAGCGAGGCACAGACACTCAATGTAACGACCATTTCGCAGTTGGCACCCCTAGTCTCGAAGTTGACGCTAGCTACCCAAAGTGATGGGGTTCCCTTCTTCGATAACTTGCAGCGCACATATGGCTTTAGCACGAGAAGCTTCCAGTCGGTGAAGACACTCGACTACTCCATTGCCTTCGCCGCTGTGAAAAATAACCAGGCACAGGTGACCGAATGCTACGGTACCGATTCGACGGTACCACAGCAAGGTTTCTTGTTTCTTAAGGACGATAAAAACGGCTTTCCTGCCTTCAATCCTGCTCCCATTGTCCGTGATGCTATACTGTCGCAGCACCCAGATATTGCTACTGTACTCAACAAGCTTGCGCCCAAGCTGACCACCGATGTGAGCATTTCCTTACAATTGAAAGTTGCTGCCGATAAGAAGAATAGTATGTCCTCGGCGCAAGCCATCACTAAGGAGGCAAGGGAGTTCTTGCAGAGTCAGGGGTTATTGTAACTGAACCGTTGATCGGTTGCCTCCCCCCACCTAACAGGTGAGAGAGGGTGTGGCCAAGGCTGGTGCCCCAGCCACACCCTCTCTCACCGACAATTGGGGCAGGGTGAGATTGAAGGACGATGAGAAAGCCCTAGGAATCTAGTCAGGCTCCTGGACAACATGCTTTCAGTCCGATATTATAATAATAGTATGGAAGAAAAAAGCCGAATTCAATGTTCTTATTCTTAAAATAAGAAAGTAAGTGAGAGCGGTTGTGAAGTAATAGTGATGAATTCTACTGCTTTTTCTACAATTATATACTCAGCTACACTCTCTCACTACATAATTCTACTAGAAAGCCGATTTTTATGAACAACTGGAAGTTGGGACAGAAGTTCCTGGAGTCTCTGCGTACTCCTTTGGGTATCACTGCTAGTAGTGCGGCAGGCGGGTTTCATGCCATTTTTGGACGCGATTCGCTTTGGTCCGTCGTCCTCATGCTCGAAGCCGCGCAACTGTGCCCAGAAGACCAGCGCTACCGCACTTGGGTACATGAAATAGCGAGTACCATTTTACGAGGTATAGCTTACCTGCAGGGGAAGGTAGAGAATGACTACAATGAGGAACAGCCAGGAAAGATCATCCACGAATACTGGGGAGACCACCCTGCCGAACACTTGATTCGCGCATCCTGGCCAATGGTCGACGGGCG
>JAFATZ010000151.1 GCA_019243675.1 Ktedonobacteraceae bacterium
CATGCTCTTGCGCAACGTATTCAAGAGGGACTGCGCATCGTTGGCGCTGTTGCTTCCTCACAGGCTTCACAAGACTTAGCGGCGCAACTCAGTATTCCTCTTACTGACCTTGAGACACATCCAGAACTTGATCTCTATATTGATGGAGCCGACGAAATCGATTCCCAGGTGCGTCTTCTCAAAGGAGGCGGGGGAGCCTTGCTGCGTGAGAAGATACTTGCTACCTCTTCAAAGCGTTTCATAGTGATAGCGGATAGCTCAAAGCGCGTCGCACAGTTAGGACAAAACTTTGCCGTCCCCGTCGAAACTGTGCCTTTTGCCCTCACGCCAGTGCGAAAACGCCTAGAATCCCTAGAAGCGGTAGTAAGTGTGCGCAAACGCGGTGATTCCACTTTCATTACTGAAAATGGTAATATCATTCTCGATTGTGTCTTCCCTAATGCTGTTGCCAACCCGGAGGATATGGACGCACGTATGCAGAGCATCGTTGGGGTCGTTGAGACGGGCTTCTTTCTGCACCTAGCACAACAAGCCTTTATCGGTGGACCCGACGGGGTAACAGTTTTAGCTTAGAGTTTGTTGGAGGAGAAACCTCTGTTGATTGCTTAAAACGGCGCGCAAAAAAGCAGCAACCCTGACCAATAACTTGCGACAAAACTCCACACTTGGGCGTCTATATAATATCATAGACAAAGTAGGGCAAATGCACCTATCGCAAAACCTCCACCAATTGTTATACTACAAGGGAGTAACGTGGTCTATGGAACGGCCAGTTTTTAAGGGATTGTATACTTTTAGTAGAGGGGTTTACCCATATGTCGCATCCACGTCTGTGGTCTCAAATAGTGCGCAATTACTGCTTTGCATTCCTGTTTGCTGTGACGCTTGCGCTCTGTCTTCCCTTGAGAACACTAGCTCTTGCTAGCCATGCTACGCTTGCTCACGCTACCCCTGCATTTCATGTGAGTGCTGGCTTTAATACGCGCTTCCGTGATGGTAATTGGATTCCCATACAGATTGTGCTCAGCAACGATGGTCCTGATTTCACAGGTGTACTCTCCGTCAATGTTCCTGCACCCTATGCAGGCCCCGGAGCCAGTCCTTCGGCGGCAATGTACCAAGCAGTTGTCACGCTTGCCAACGGCGCTCAAAAGCAGATGACGATCTATGCGCCTTTCTCCTTTGGCTCAGCGGGCCTTTTGCAGAATATTACTGTAGACTTGCTTGATACAAACAAGCACGTGGTGAGCACACAAGTTACTTCTCTGCGTACGCTTGCGGCAAACGATATTTTTGTCGGTATCCTCTCCGACCAGTTATCCGGTTTCGGACCACTTAACGCTGTCACCCTGCCCAATCAAGCAGGCTCAATTGTCACAGAACAATTGAATGCCAGTACTATGCCCTCCAGCGCAACGGTACTCAAAAATTTCAATGTGATTATTCTAGACAATTTCACTACGAGCACTTTAAGCCGTGAACAGCTTGCTGCTCTACAGAGCTGGGTGAGCCAAGGCGGCGCACTGATCGTCGTTGGTGGCCCTGAATGGCGGCGTACGCTCGGCCCTCTTCCCACTGAACTCGTGCCCGTTACTGTTTCAGGTACAGGTACACTGCCTGCGGGAACGCATTTGCTGCCTATTGGCGGTCCCTTAAAGAGTGCTTCCCAGACAAGTGCAGATACAGTGCAGACTGACGTAACGACAAGTATCGCAACAGCAAAGCAGGGTAGTAGTGTGATCCTCTCCGCTAAAAACATTCCCCTACTCGTACAAGTTCCTCACGAGCAGGGGCTTGTATGTTACCTTGCCTTCGATGCTACCCTTGAGCCAGTTGTGAGTTGGTCAGGTGCTACGGCACTATGGAAAGGACTGCTTCTGCGTGTACTTGGCGACCAATTGCTACTTGGTTCCAACCCAACCAATGCTTCCTCTAATGGTATGGTGGTCGATAGTAGTGGCGATATCAGTAACCTTCTGCAAGCTTTCTTGCCAAATACTTTTCCTTCCATCTGGTTGTTGCTTGTGCTGTTGCTCGGCTACATTCTTGTTCTTGGTCCTGTACGTCTGCTCATCGTACGTAGGCTCAAAAATCGCGATTGGAGCTGGCGCATTGTGCTGGGCAGCATTGTTGTTTTCTCACTCCTGAGTTATGGCATTGCAGTACAACAGAAGGGCACGTCGATTGTGAGTGACAGTATCTCGCTCGTACAACTTGAGCGACCAGGTACAGCTAGCACGATAGCACATATAACGACGTATGTTGGTGTCTTTGTGCCCAACCAGGGGGATTATCAGGTACATATCCCTGATACAAGTCTTGTACAGCCAGTCGTACAGTCACAATATGGTGGACCACCTTCATCACCACAGCCTGCAACCATTAGCACGGTACAGAGTGGCACCGATGTCACCCTACAAGGTGTGGATATCTGGACGCTGCGTGCTCTCATTTCCGAGCACGACCGCCAGATGCAAGGCGGTATTGTTTCGCATCTCACTGTGCGAAACGGGATACTGCAAGGAACAGTAACTAACATGCTTTCCTACCCACTCAGTGATGTTTATCTACTGACCTACAACAGTTTCCTGGCCATCGATCACCTTGATCCAGCACAGACGAAACAGGTCAATTTGCCACTCAATACGGCAGACAGCTCCCAGAGCATGCCTCTGGCCGCCCAAATTGCACGCAGCAAAAACCTGCCTTACGAGTCATATTACGGTGGTTTACAACTGAGCAACGAACAGCAGCGTCACATAGCGCTTCTCTCTACTCTTAGCGGAGCAGATTTCAGTTGCCCGAATGGTCCTTGTTACTCCGTAAAACCAGCCAGTTCCAATGGTGGTGCTTCTTACGTCGTTAATGGCTCCTACCTGACATCCCTGCCTGATCC
>JAFATZ010000158.1 GCA_019243675.1 Ktedonobacteraceae bacterium
TCCATTACGCGCAAAATGGGCTTTGAAGCCCTCCCAGATTGTCACCACTTTGGGATCGTAGGCGACAGCACCCAGCAAGAGTACGGTATTTTCGCTCATAGCGTCCCCTCCTAGCCGAACAACGGCATGCCACAGACGGCTTTGCCAATAAAATCATAGAGCGCGTCAGTCGTGGGACCCATAACAGTTGACGCACGGGCATCGCGAAAATGGCGCTCAACCCCAACCTCTTTGCGGAAGGCCGCGCCGCCACAGACACGCATCGCAAGGTCAGTCACCTCAGTTGAAGCTTCACCCGTAGCGGCTTTGACTTCCAGAACCCGTAGTTGTGCGTCGTCACGACCACGCTCAAGCGCGTCGAGCGTATCGAGCAGGAGAGTATGCGCCATGTCGGTCTTGATACGCATTCGTGCTAGATAGGCGCGGACCGTAGGCAAGTCTGCAATCGATTGTGTAAGGTGCTCAAGCTTGGCGGAACTTACATGGGAGGCTGCTCTGGTCGTGGCCGTCTCCATGATGCCACAGCTTTGTGCGGCGGTCATGAGCTGGAAATAAGGCAGGACAACGCTCATCATCAGTTCAAAGCCCTTGCCATCCTCACCAAGCATGGCTTCTTTTGGCACGATAACGCCCTCGGCTATCACGGGACTGGAGCCATTACCACGTAGCCCTAGCCCATTAAAAGGCGCGATCACGCGCAGTTCTGGCGCATGAGCTGGAACAAGCCAGATGGTACTCATTCCCTCTGTGGCCAGTGGGCGGCTCGACCAGACATAGCTATCCGCCTCTCCTGCCGAGGTAATCCAGCTCTTCTTCGCATTCAGCCGGAGCTTGTCGCCATCAGGGACTGCGAGACTGATTGGGGCCCAGAAGTGACTGCGGGAGCCACTTTCGGAAAAGGCCAGCGTGGTGATATGTCGTCCTGCGGCAATCGCCTCGCGGATCTCTCGTGGTCCATGAGCTTCTATTACAGCAGTCGCTGCATAATGCATGCATACGACCATCGCCGTAGAGGCGCAGGACTTGGCAATCTCAAGAACGACCAGGGTGGCCGCTCGGTGAGCTTCACCCAATCCGCCAACATCCTTTGCGCTGACCAGTCCGAGCAAACCCGCTTTTCCCAGGGCATCCAATGCGGTCCGTGGGTATGTTCCTGTCTGGTCAATCTCGGCTGCAAGCGGAGCAATCGTCTCTGTTATCACTGGTTTAAGCGCATCGAGATAGGAGGAAGAGGATATGGGAGTTGTTGGCATGTAGACTCACCTTTCTTCTTTGCTCTGCACTATTGTTCCGTTTGGGTACCGTTTCCCATCTTTTTGGGTGTATTACCCTTGATGGAGGAAGGCCGTGACTGTCTCGTCCAATCGCAAAGGATTGATGTGCCGAGTTAGTGGCCCTCCCAAGCCAAAGACGTAGCCGGGAAAGCGCTTTCCCTCGTGTATGCAGCGTTGCACGTCTATAGTTGCCTCTTCCGTCTCGTCAAAGAGTGCGGCAGTGACATGGAAATTGCCAATAAAACCGATATGATGCTCCCTTGCAATATCTCCAACGTAGGAGAGGGCCATACACTCGTCAATTGCAATGCTGTGTACACCGCTGCTTGCCATGTCACGGATAACTCTGACGCTCTCCCCACAAGCCCAGAAGCTTGAAGTTTTGCCAGCTCGATGAATCACTTGCAAAGCTTTCTGCATATTGGGAAGAACATACCTCTGGAAATAGGCGGGCTGCAACATTATTGCCGCTGTGTCATGGATGGCAACGATGTCACAGCCAATGATCTCAGTGTAGATGCGAGCAGAGATTGTACAAATCTCTCCCGCATAAGCGAACAATTGAGAGGCACATTCAGGATGGCGGAAAAGGTCGCTAAATAACATCATCCCCCGCAACTGGTAAGCAATCGTGCAAGGACCTGCGGCTAGCCCTACCAGCGCAACATCACGTCGCTCTAGCTCAGACTTCAACTGCGCCCCTGCAGCGATTATAGTGGGCCAGCGTCCTGTTGTTTCGTCGGGTAGGGAAAGCAGATGCTCGCCCAGTTGTTCTGGCGCGAGCTTGGAGAGCGGTGCAGAGATGAGAGAAGGTGGCCCCTGCTCTGACCAGTGAGGGGTACAACCCAGTGCCATTGCTTCTATGGATGGGTCATCTAAGAGTGGGATACCATCGCTGTGATAACGATCCGCGCAGAGCAGTGCCCCTCTGGCAAGGAGATCAGCATCTTGCAGATAGTGCTGTGCGCTGACGCCAAGCAATTGCGCTGCATGCGTGCCAATGTGCGGAAGCCAAGGGATCTGTGCGACCTGTTCCCCTTGCAATGCACGTATGAGCAGATCTTTTGCCATGAGCACGTCTCTCTCTTTGCCGACCTTCCGTAAGGAAGAAACGGTCGTTTCCCTCGACATCACCAGTAAACAGTATATCACAAGCTCTGAGTTCGTTGTGCCAGCATACGATGATCAGGATGCTCCGGCTTAGTCTCTCTAGTAGAAGCCTACCCGCGTTTTTCTGAGAAACTTCGTACAAATATCCAGAGATTCTTGAGCGTCTTTTTACGATGGGCGTGTTAGAGTATGCATACTATACTACGTCCTAAGGGAGATAATTGATGAGAAATGCTATGTGGATGGCTCTTCTCTTTCTACTCCTTGGTGCTGATCTTCTTGCGATCGGCGTCTTCGAAAAGTATGCTGTCGATATAGGAGCATGTATTGTGTGTTACGTTATTGGTACGACAACGCTGTTTTGTCATATTGTTGCCAGGAAAAGAGAAAAGAGGCGGGGTAGGACAAAACAGGGATGCTAACTTGAGAAATAGCGTGTGCGCTTGCGAGGAAGCGTGGCTGTTGCTGTCATTAGATAGTATATAATGGATCAAAGGCCCTAGAACATGAAATCGTAAGGAGCAACAAATTATGCGTACAGAAATGGAACCAATTATCATACCAGAAGACAAGGGGAAACGAGCAATCTTCAACCCGACAGTAAAAATTGATAGTACTAGGGGAGAAGTTATTATGTTCGCAAGAGGAGTAGAGAAAGGAGAGAGAATTTCTAAAATTCTCTCTCTTGTTGGTACTAGGAATGGATCATTCTCAATAACTGGAGAACCAAAAATTATTATTACTCCCGATAATGAGCTGCCAGAAATTACACAAAAATATCTAGAACACTCACAGGAAGACCCAAGATTTTTGGATGGTAACAGGATAACTCTCGTTGGTTTAACAAAACCTGCTTACTCACCAGGACAATGTGCCATTACTTACCTTGGGACTGTGTCCAAGGATTTCACGACAATCGTCGTTGAAACCCGGCTTACTCCAGTTGATGGGCGAGATGACCGTCACGTCTTCCCGATGGAAGGCAAAAATGGTCAGTTTATCGTATTTAGTCGACCTCAAACACAAAATGAAAAAGGTGAGTACGTTGACTTCTACACGCAAAATCCTTCAAGTATATATGTCGCTCAAACAGCGGATATTACTCAAAGAGCGAATGATCGGTTGCTATTCGGACCACAAGAATGGTGGGAAGGGAAAAGAATCGGAGGGTTTGGACCATCGCCAGTCAAAATTGATGAAGGTCTTTTAGGGTTTTATATGGGAATTGCTGAGAGAGACAATGCTTACCGCGTTGGAGCTGTGCTCATAGACGCTACTACACTTACGCTTAGAGCCAGAACCCCAAACCCTCTTTTAGAACCAACTTCTGAGCTGAATAAACTATTTTCACCTGCTAAATATGGATTTGGGCATGAAGCAGGTGTAGTTTTTGCGAGCGGGATGTTGCTAGATAAAGGCATAGTACATTTGTATTGTGGTTATAATGATTTAGGAGTAGTTCATGCTCAGCTTGGTCTAAGAGAAATCCTGAGCGAATTAGATCAACCTTCCAGAGCAGTGTGAAAAATAAAGTACGAGACCACATCGGAGGACATATGAGCGTAGATATCGCTATCGATCAACTTCCGCTACTACCACTGGCACAGGGCTGGCCTGTTCTGGGTAATGCAGTGGCGATGCAACAAGACATGGTAGCATTTCTTCTTGAGCAATACAAGCGGTTAGGGCCAAGATCCCACACCCACGTTCGGGTCTGCGTTCCGTGTACGCTTCGGCGAACGCCGTCATTAAGTTAAGAGAAGCTCAGTGTTTCGACACGAGTTTTTGGCGAGAGGAGAACACGCATGACCCACATACTCGCCGGAGTCGATACTGGCGGAACATTCACCGATATCGTACTCTTCCAGCAGGGTAGACTGCGTGTACACAAAGTGCTCTCTACACCGCACGATCCATCACGAGCCATCCTTGATGGTCTGGGGCAGCTTGACGCTATGGGGAATCTGCAGGTGCTCGTGCATGGCTCGACCGTCGCCACTAATGCGGTTCTCGAACGCAAAGGGGTGCTTACCGGATTGATTACCACAAGCGGCTTTCGTGACGTGCTGGAGATTGGCCGACAGACCCGCTCCAAGCTCTACGATCTACGTGTTCAGAACACACCTCCCCTCGTGCCTCGCTCGCGCAGGATGGAGGTGGTGGAACGGCTCAATGAGCGCGGCGAGGTACTGACACCTCTCGATGAAAACTCTCTAGAGCATGCACTGCAGGGTCTGCAAGAGGCCGATGTCGAAGCGGTTGCCGTCGTGTTATTATTTAGCTTTGCCAATCCTGAACACGAGAAGCGAGTCGCGCAGGCGACTCGTGAGACGGGCATGTATGTCTCGGCTTCCTGCGAGGTGCTACCCGAATTTCGTGAGTACGAGCGTACCAGTACCGTTGTGCTCAATGCCTACGTTGGGCCGCTCATAGATCGCTACCTTGGCCGCTTAGAACAAGCGCTGCCCAAGGAAACGGTATTGCGCATCATGCAATCCAATGGCGGCTCCATTTCGAGCACGATGGCACGCCGTGAGGCGGCGCGCACACTGCTTTCTGGGCCAGCCGCAGGCGCAGTAGGTGCAGCATTTATCGCACGAGCTTCTGACATTTCGCAGATCATTGCCCTTGATATCGGTGGCACCTCAACCGATGTCTCTCTAGTAGATGGAGGCATTACCGAAACAACCGATGGCAAGGTCGCTGGCTACCCCACGAAACTGCCAATGATCGATATCCATACCGTAGGTGCCGGAGGAGGGAGCATTGCCTGGTTTGATCTTGGCGGTGCTCTACGCGTCGGTCCTACCTCCGCAGGAGCCGACCCCGGACCTGCTGCGTACGGGCATGGAGGCACTGAGGCAACGGTGACCGATGCTCATGTCGTGCTTGGGCGGCTGATCCCCGATGCGTTCCTCGGTGGCACAATGCATCTTGACACGCAGCGTGCTCTAGAGGTCGTGTCTCCTATCGCTCAACGGCTGAAAGCCTCCGTTGAGCAGGCGGCATTAGGCATCATTCGCATCGCCAATGCGAATATGGAAGCGGCTATTCGCGTCATCTCTGTTGAGCGCGGATTAGACCCACGTCACTTTACCTTGGTTGCCTTCGGCGGAGCAGGTCCTTTACATGCGTGCGAGCTAGCATCAGCTCTATGCATTCCGCGTGTGCTGATTCCGGCGACTCCAGGGGTGCTCTCGGCTCTCGGTATGCTGGTCGCCGATACGCTCAAAGATTATGTTCGCACTGTGATGGTGCTTATCGAAGACGCGGAAGATGTCATCTCTTCTACACTAGCGGCACTAGAGGAGCAGGGACGTGCTGATCTAAGCCGCGAGGGCGTTACTGCCGACAACCTGATCATTGAACACTCTCTCGACCTGCGCTATGTTGGCCAATCGTATGAACTCACGATTCCCTTTGTAGGGGATACCCTACAAGCTGCTAACCAGTTTCATGCAGCTCACGAACGACGCTTTGGCTACAATGATCCTAACGAGCGGGTCCAGGTGGTCAATGTTCGACTCAAGGCGCGAGGCATCGTGAACCCACCTGTGCTAGAACGGCAAGCGATCATAGCGGGAGCAGTCGCCGAGCCTGTCATAACACGCAGGGTCATTTTCCCTAGCGGGGATAGCCCTGTTGCCTATGAAGTGCCAATTTATGAACGCGCTTCCCTCCAACCTGGAGCAGCCTTTTCGGGGCCTGCCATCATTACACAGTATGACACAACCACAGTCGTACCTCCCGCTTGGTCTGTGCAAGTCGACGCTGTAGGCAGTCTCATCATTGAGATCACGCAAGAGCAGCAGAAAGAACACATTCATGGTAGACCCGATTAGCCTGGAAATCTTTCGCAGTGCCTTGACCTCGATTGCTGAGGAGATGGGAGTGGTGCTGATGCGCAGCAGCTACTCGCCCAATATTAAAGAACGAAGAGATTTCTCCTGCGCACTTTTCGACGCTCGCGGTCGGCTCATTGCTCAAGCGGCTCATATTCCAGTTCACCTGGGATCCATGCCCGATTCCGTTGCACAGGCCCTCGTCACCTTCGACCATTTTGCGCCAGGCGATATTATTGCCCTAAACGATCCGTTCCTGGGAGGAAACCATCTGCCGGATATCACCCTCATTGCACCCATCTTCGTGCAGGTTGAAGATGCTTCTGAGCTTATTGGATTCGCCGCCAATCGCGCCCATCATGCCGATGTAGGGGGTATGTCCCCTGGCTCAATGCCGCTTGCCACAGAGATTTACCAGGAAGGAATAATCATTCCACCTGTCAAACTCTGGGAAGCTGACCAGCCGAATCATGCACTACTTGCGCTTGTGCTGCGCAATGTGCGTACCCCCGACGAGCGGCGCGGAGACCTAGCAGCCCAAGTTGCCGCAAACCGCACGGCTGCCCGCCGCTTGCAAGAGATGGTTGATCGTTGGAAGCTTGCTGTGCTTGAGGAACACATTGACGCGCTGATCACCTATGCTACAAGAATTGCTCAGGCTACTATTGAGTCTATCCCGGATGGCAGCTACCGATTCACCGACTACCTCGACGGCGACGGGGTCGCTGCTTCACGCATTCCTATAACAGTGACCATTACGGTTCGGGGATGTGAACTCATAGTTGACTTCGCAGGCAGTTCTCCCCAAGTGCAAGGCAATATCAATACAGTGCTCTCCGTGGCGAAATCTGCCACCTACTATGTCGTTCGCTGCCTGATGCCAGATGACGCACCGATGAATCACGGCACATTTGCTCCGGTGACCATCATTGCCCCAAGCGGAACAGTCGTCAATGCCCGACCTCCGGCAGCAGTAGCACAGGGAAATGTGGAGACATCTCAACGTATCACCGATGTCATCTTGGGCGCTTTCGCCCAGGCTTTGCCAGACGTTATCCCCGCTGCCAGCCAAGGAACGATGAACAATATTACCGCTGGTGGCAGTGATCCGCGCACTCAGCAGCCATTCGCCTATTATGAAACGATGGCTGGCGGTATGGGTGCCCGACCAGGACTTGATGGGCTGTCAGGGGTTCATACCCATATGACCAACACCATGAATACACCAGTCGAGGCATTTGAGTATGCATATCCTATGCGCATTACACGCTATCAACTGCGCGATGGCTCTGGTGGACGTGGGGCTGCAAAGGGTGGAGATGGTTTGCTGCGCGAAATTACCTTTGAGGTACCCACAGACATGACCCTGCTGACGGAGAGGCGGTCTCTGCCACCATACGGGCTGCAAGGGGGTGAGCCTGGCAAGTGCGGGGAGAATCTCTTGTATCATGAGGGGCAGGAAACGGTTCTGCCCGCGAAGGTCCATTTCCGCGCTATGCAAGGCGACCGTTTGGTGATTGCTTCCCCTGGGGGGGGTGGGTGGGGCGAAATCAAGTAGGAGCTTTCCATACCCGCACAGTCTCATCGCTGCCACCAGAGGCAATGAACTGCCCATTGGGCGACCACGCCATCGTGCCCACCTGAGCAGGCGAGTGTCCACGATAAGTGTAGACGATGTTTCCATGGGTAGCATCCCACAATTGCACTATTCCATCATAACCCGCCGAGGCGATGAGCTTGCCATTAGGCGACCACGCCACCGAGTATATAAGGTTGCTTCTTATAGGTGGAGACGTTATCCCCATTGGTAGCATTCCATACCAACACTGTTCCATCATTACTCCCCGAAGCGATGAACTGCCCGTTGGGTGACCATACCACCGTATACACATAACTCCAAAAAGGGTGCCCGCGATAGGTGTAAACATTGCCTCCATTGGGGGCGTCCCACACCTGTACTGTTGCATCAAGTACTGTTCCATCAAAAGTGCCACCCGCCGAGGAAGCAATACGCTTCCCATCGGGTGACCACGCCACATCCCATACAAGCCCAATATGCCCTCGATAGACGAAGGTGTTTCCTCCACTGGTAGTGTCCCACACGCGCACCGTTTTATCTTTGCTTGCAGAGGCAATATACCTCCTATCAGGGGACCATACTACCTCTTCCACCCAATCAGTGTGCCCGTTATAGGTGGAAGCGTTTCCTCCATTGGTGGCATCCCACACCTGTATTGTTTTATCAGTACCCCCTGAGGCGATGCGCTGACCATCGGACGACCAAGCCACCGCTGATAGATATCCCGGATGCCCCGTATAGGTGTAGAGGAGTGATCCTGTCTGGAGCGTCTTGGGAGGATCTCGGTGGGTAAGGAAAAGGATACCCGATCCGACCCCAGCAACGGTGACCACTCCCATAGCCCCAATGAGCACGTCACGGCGTGTGTTGTCCATTTTTGGTTTTTGTTGATCACGGTTTTTCTTCCCCCGAGGTGTATGGTGCTCTGCACTATTCTCGTCTGCAAAGAACCTACTATCTGGATACTTCTTAGCTCGAA
>JAFATZ010000167.1 GCA_019243675.1 Ktedonobacteraceae bacterium
GTAGAGCAAGTACCAGAAAGCGTGCAACGTACGACGAAGCATGTGCCCTCTGCTTGTACGTTCTGGCGTCTGGCGGAGCAGGATGTTTTTTCTGCCATGGCAGATGATCACCAGGAATGCCCGATTGGCATGATGACGATGGGCTTCGAGATGCCAGAAAGTGTGCAGCAGCGGGCTCAGGTACTCATTGAGAAGATGGCAAGTGTGCAGTATTTCTCTCCCGCTGAGGTCAGTGCCCTACCCGTGGTGCAAAAGCCACATCAATCAATTGTCTATGGCCGCCTCGACCGCTTCCCCATCGAACCCGATGTCGTGCTATGTCGCATCGATACACAGCAGGCAATGTTGATTGCCGAGGCGCTCGGCCAAGTGAACTGGCTGCAAGGGGGACAGAGCGCTTTCGGTCGCCCGACCTGTGGCGTCATTCCGCGTACACTCCAGACGGGTGAGACTTCGATGAGCCTGGGCTGCATTGGAGCACGCACCTATCTTGAGCTTACCCCTGGCGAGGTGATACTGACCATCCCAGGACAGCAGTTCGCTGGCCTAGTCGAAAAGTTGCAGACGGTTGTCTCTGCCAATCAGGCACTAGCTCCCTTCCATCAACAGCAGAAAGCAACCTTTGGCGTCTAATTTCGCGCGTCTATTGTAGCTTCTCTTTCAGAAAGTTAATTGCCAGAGGCCATGCCTGCGAAGCTGCCTGTTCGTTGCCAGCACCGTGTGCCGGATTGATAAAGGCGTGACCTGCGTTGTAGATCTTGATGGTAATATCTTTATCGGCATTTTTGTACATGCGCTCAATCTTCGCAATCTGCGTCGTAGGAATGCTGGGGTCTTGGCTACCATAGATAGCTAGGATTGGAGCATTGACTCTGGCAACCTCTTCAGGCGTTGGATCATAGCCAGCACCGTAGAAAGGTACGACCGCAGCCAGATCGGGGTAGCGGGACGCGACAATATAGGCCAGGAAGCCACCTACACAGAAGCCCATCAAACCCAGCCTTTTAGGCTCAACATTGGGTAGTGCTTTCAGTGTATCTAGCGCGCCGCTGATTTGTTGCGCAGCCCTATCAACATTTTGCCGAAGCTGCATCACCATGCGCCTCGCATCGTCGGGTTCGGTAGCTACCTTACCGTTATAGAGGTCGGGCACAGCAATGACAAAGCCTGCCTCTGCGAGCTTATGAGCCAAATCCACAATATGCGGCTCCATACCCCACCACTCCTGGATCAAAACCACGCCTGGATGCTTGGCGCTGTCATCAGGCTGAGCGAGGAGAGCGTAAGCGCCACTGCCATTTACCTTCAAGTCGATTTTCTCAGAGCGTACTACTGCCATAGATATTACCCCTTCATAAATAGTTCAGCTTTGTGTGGTGCAAGTACCATTCGCATTATATTGTATAACAAGGCAACGCTCCACTGACAGGACAGGCGTCATTTAATTTCCCTCTTTGTGCAACGTCTATCTAGATACGGAAAGTCTTTCGTTTGTGCGTATCACATGGGTTATAGTGATCACTTTCTATACCATACACATCTCAGGCACATCGTAAGGAGGATAAAGCCGAGCCAGACAGTTGCTAGTGCAAACGCCCCGTCAAGTTGGACGGCGAGAGTAAAAGAGAGTACTGTGCCTGCTAATGCCAAGAGAAAAGGGTATATACGTCTTCTCCTTGTGAACGCTCGATATGAACGCTTTCTCCGTGCTCTTGCCAGTTTTGATCGCAAAATCATCGGTTGCGGAGTGACTGTTTGCGGATAGGGCTGATATGGCTGGCTTGCATAGGAAATGAAGGTCGTTTGCGAAACCGTCATGGCCTGTTCGAGACCAGCCGAGAAGGCTCGCACGTTGGCAAAACGATCATCAGGATTCTCCGCTAGGGCTGTTTGTAATACGCTTTCGACAGTTGACGGTAGATGTGTTGCATTTTTATGCATCGCTGGAGACCTATAGAGGTATGACTTGGCCCCATCGCTTGAATAATCAGAGCTTGGCACGTATCCGCAGAGCAGCTCATACGCGACAATTGCCAGTGAATACTGATCGCTTGCTGGGCATGGCATACCACGAAGTTGCTCAGGTGCCATGTATAATAGTGTACCAGTGACGTTTTTCTCAGAATGCTTGTTATATGAAGTGGCAATACCAAAATCACCTAATACGAGATGTCTTGGTCGTACCAGGAGTAAGTTTGCCAGTTTCACGTCTCGATGTACCAGACCACGTTGGTGAATGTAATCGAGCGCGTAAGCAACCTGCCTTATATAGGTCAGAACGAGCTGCGGCGCAAGCAGATTGTCGGCTTGCGCATACTTCTCAAGCGTGCCGTATGGTGCATATTGTAGAGCAAGATATGGCAAAGGTCCATCCAGATTGTGTGCGTAGAGTTGTATGAT
>JAFATZ010000228.1 GCA_019243675.1 Ktedonobacteraceae bacterium
CGGGGCTCGAACCCGCGACAGCCTGCTTGGAAGGCAGGAACTCTACCACTGAGTTACTCCCGCAACAGTCGGGGTGCGCGGACTTGAACCGCGGACCTCCTGGTCCCAAACCAGGCGCGCTACCAACTGCGCCACACCCCGTTTAGCGTGCTTTGACTATAGCATGCTTTTGAGGTTCTGTCAATCACGCTTCAGTCATGACGTTTCCGTTGGTAGCGCATCCTGAGCCGGAACAGGTTCCATTGGGTCCTTATCCAGTTGAAAGGATTACGGGAAATGGGGGTCATCCTGGTAATATTGCCGTAACGGATCGTGCGGCGTGTACGAAAGGTAAATTGCGAAAATGCGAGCACGATCAGGCAGATTACGGAGATAATTGCAAGAAGCCCCGTATAGACCGTTGGGTGGCTGCCACTGGCAAAGGCATAACCACCTGCCAAAAGAGCTGTACCTACAGCTACGATGAGCAACCACTGTGACGTGTTGAAATTGAAAGAAGGGAAACTACGTGGACGTGATTTCTTTGGACTTGGCCTTCGGGGTAGTCCAATTCTCCGCCCTGTTGTCGACCCTGAGTTCTCCATGTTACGGAGAATCTCCTCAATCTCGCGTTCGTATTTATTTGACATGACCGCTTCGCTTCCTTAAACTTACCACGACGCCCTTTGACTGTAATGATACCAATTTTTCGGCGTTGGTACAAGTCCTTTGCATCTCGTTTTTTATGCACTCAACTTTACAACCGTTACGCCATCACCACCTTCTTGCGCAGGAGCAGAGGCGTAGGATTTGACGAGTGGATGATGGGCAAGTTGTTCGCGCACGGCAGTACGTAGCGCTCCTGTACCCTTGCCATGTAGGATACGCACAGTGCCCATACCAGCGAGCGCAGCATCGTTCAGGTAGGTCTCCAGTTCCTCACGGGCCTCTTCGACGCGCCAGCCACGTATGTTGAGTTGCAGCGCTACCGCTGGACGGTCCTCGTAGCGCGGAAGAATCACACTTGGTATCGTGCGTTCGTCTGACGCAGCCTTACGTTTGCTGATGCGCTCAAGATTGTCAACGTTGACACGGAACTTCATAGAGCCTATCTGCACCTCAGCCTCGTTGCGGTCAGCGGAGAGCGCGAGCAGTTCAGCGTTTTGCCCAAGGCTGTGTACGCGTACTGTATCTCCGATTTGTAGAGGTCCTTCCAGACGCTCTTCTTGCGCTTCTACTCGTTTTTTCGAGCGCACTGGCTGCGGTAGGGCGATCACCTTCTCTTCGAGACGGCGTGCTTGTTGACGCACATCAACCAATCGCTCACGCGTCAGGTTGGCTCGACTCGCATCGACCTTCAGCTTCGCTAAGGCCGACTGCAGCTCTTGCAGTTCACGGCGTGCCTGTGCTCGTGCCTCGTTGAGAATGCTCACACGCTGTTCCTCTAGTTTGTGGCGCTCGTCTTCGAGCTGTTTACGCTGGTACTCCGCCTCAGCTCGCTCCATGCTTAGATGGAAGCGCTCGTCTTCCGCAGTTTTACGTTCGGACTGCAAATCCTGCAGCAGGTCCTCCATACGCACCCCAGCACTGCCCAAAAAATCACGTGCCTGTTGGATAATACGTTCATCAAGACCAAGACGGCTGGCAATTGCCAAGGCATTACTGCGTCCTGGCAAGCCAATGCTGAGTTTATAAGCTGGTGACAGAGTTTCAATATCGAACTCAACCGAGGCATTGACAACACCTGGCTGCTCGTGGGCAAAAACTTTCAGTTCAGAGTAGTGTGTCGTGGCAACGGTGGTAATGTGCCTTTCGAGTAGGAAGGTAAGGATGGCACGCGCCAGAGCTGACCCTTCGCTTGGATCGGTACCTGCGCCCAATTCATCAAGCAACACCATTACCTTTGAGCGTTGCCTCTCATCTTTCTCCATCAGCGTCTTGGCCAGCTTACCGCGTATATCAGGTGTCACCCGTTGTTGCTCAGTCTCGATAGAGCGGAGAATCTCGATAATACGGCTCAGGTGAGACGAGAATGTGCTTAGGCTCTGCTCAATGCTCTGCTCGTCGCCAATGTCGGCGAAGATATCTGTGAAGACAGCAACTTCTGATCCCTCTTCAACAGGAATGTGCATACCGGCTTGGGCCATCAGTGTTAAGAGACCAACAGTCTTGAGTGCGACCGTCTTACCACCAGTATTGGGTCCGGTGATGACGACTATAAAAAAGTCGCGTCCCAAGTGGAAATTGATCGGCACTACCTTACCAGTGAGCAGGGGATGACGCGCGTTATGCAGGTCAATACGACCCTCTTCATTCAACTGCGGTTCACTAGCGTCTATCAAGCGTGCATAGTGTGCCTTCGCCAGATGCAGGTCAAACTGGGCCAGCAGTTCGACTGCAACCTTGAGCGCCTCAGCTTCTTGTCCGATCTCAGCAGAAAGTACACGTAGAATACGCTCTATCTCCTGCTGTTCCTCGATCTGCAACTGGCGCACTCTGTTATTCAACTCGACCACCACAAGTGGCTCAACGAAGATGGTGGCCCCGCTAGAAGATTGGTCATGTATGATACCGCGCACTTGGCTGCGCTGCTCGGCTTTGACGGGCACAACATAGCGGTCATTACGAATAGTAATAATTGATTCCTGTAGGGCGTTACCGAAATCATTGACAAGCGTGCGTAGGCGATCCTGTAAGCGCTGATTTGCGCCTCGAATGTCGAGGCGCAACTTGCGTAGTGTCGGACTTGCGCTATCCAATACCTCGCTATCTTCGCCTACCGTTTCCTCAATGCGCTGTACAATGCGTGGGCGTTGAGCAATATCGGTGCCGAGTCGATGAAGTAGCGGAAAATTCTCAGTATCTAGCCGCTCCAGCAGTCGTGCTACATGGATACTGGAGCGTGTTGTCTCCAGTACTTCGAGTAGGTCAGTTGTAGCCAAGACGCCATCACGAGCAGCACGGGCGAGCAAAGGGCGAATATCATGCGCCCCACGTACACTCGCATCAGCATACAAGTCGAGCAATTGTACCGCCTCAGTTGTATAGGCTAAGCGCAGGCGGGCTTCATCTATATCTACCGTCGGTTCTAATGCGAGCACTAATTCTTTGCTTGCAGAAAAGGCAGCCTCCTGAGCCACCCGGGCTAGAATTTTAGGATACTCTAGTGTTAGTAAACTTTTATGGTGCATGATCGTATAGATACGTCCTCATTATGGCTATTGCATAAAATGTAACGCTTGTAAGATATCATATATTGAGAGTAGAGGCAATGATGGGTAAGTAATGTATCAGGTGGTAGCGTTATGCCAAATGTAGCAAGCATTTCCTGTGCTTGTGGGAGGGGGAGGAATTTTCTCATAAACGGAGGCGACGTTGGGGAGCAAACCATCATTGTCTTGTCCAAAGGGCCAATAGACAAGGGCGGCACGACCAATGATGTTCTTGCGCGGCAAGCAGCCCCAGTAGCGCGAATCGGAACTATGTTGTCGGTTGTCACCCATCACGAAATAGTAGTTGGGAGGTACTACCACGTTTACCACGGTTTGATCACCCGGAGCGGCTCCCATGAACTTGGGATCGACATAGAATTCTTTCAAGGTCATGCCGTTCACGGTTGGCACACCATTGTTAATCGTAATGATGTCTCCTGGTAATCCAATGATGCGCTTTATGTAGTCCTGATCCGGCTGTGGGGGGGCAACAAAGACTACCACGTCTCCACGTGTAGGTGTGTGAAAGCGATATGACCACTTATCCACCAGGATCAATTCCTGATTATGTAGGCTCTCTTCCATGCTCATACCGTCTACGTTAAAGTTCTGCACCGCTAGACGAATAATCAGGAACATGAGCACCGTCAGCACAATCGTCTCAAGAATCTCTCGTAGCAGACGATAGCGCTTCTCAAAGTCCTTTTCTATATACATGTATTCTTCCCTCTCTCTCTATACCTTACAAGAGCAAGCATAAAACTTCAATCTGTCTCTTCTTGCAAGGGAGTCATTTGGTCATAGGAAATAATAGCTACGCACTACTTGGTTCCGTGGTGTATTATTAGAGAAGTATCGCCCTGTTAGCTATGAGGAGGACATAGTATGAGTACGAACCCTGATCGGTGCAGTCAATTACGCAAACTTCATGCACAGTTGACCTCTGAATTACAGCTCTTACACGAGAGCGCACAAGCAGCGGAACGCGAGGGAGTTGCTGCTATTGAGACGCTCGCAACTATTAAGAGCCTTCAAGGGTCATTACAACGAATCACGGCAGAACTTCAGCACTGTCCTGCCGAGGAAGGAGCAAACGCAACAGAGGCAAAACTCTCTCCATCCGCTCAAGTGGCATCGACGCAACTACGGCGTTCCTGGTTTCCCGATAGTGAGCAAGGTGACGACGAGGATGAGATCCTTGTCGATGAAGTGTAGCTATGTGATTCCCCGTTGTTAGGATTCCATTTCTTTCTGCCGTTGCTGCTGAACAGTCTGCAGGACCTTATTGAAAGTCGTCGTAATTTCCTGTTGTTCATCAGAGGTTGGGTCACGTACTTCGAAGGTGCGGCGTATCGTCTCTGCCACCAGTTCCGCTGCCTGCTCTATGGAAATCTGGGATTTTTCAGGAAGAAATTGATCAACGAGCATAAAGCCTGTGGTAATCGCCAAAAGCATATACAACTGCGCATCCAAATCAATGTCCGTGCGTATTAGCCCTTTGGCGCGCATGACGCCTAGAAACGCACATGTGGCTTGCTGACGTCTTTGGATATCACGCTGCCCAAACTCACTATGCACTAGTTCACCCAGCATATCCGTATCGCGCAAAGTCAGCGCTCGAATGAGTGGATTGCGCCACCCAGCGAGCATGGCATGTTTAATCACTCCGTGCAGCGTCCGCCCCTCTGGATCATGAGCCGCCCACTGCTCCATGTCGCATGTTTCCTTCATCTGCTCACGCAGCAAAAGGGCTAGAAACAAATCCTCACGTGTTTTCCAATGTAAATAGATCGTCCCCTTCGCCACGCCTGCCTGCCGTGCGATATCGTCAATCGTTGTTTTCTTATACCCCCAGCGTTGTACAAGCTCAGCAGCAGTATCGAGAATCCGCTCTGCTCGCTCCTGCTGCTTTGTGCGCTCCTCATTCTTCTGCTGTGCCAAAACCTGTGTCCTCCTTCAATGACTTCATGACTACTTAACCCGATATGGTCATAAGTATAATAATGAAAGAGGGAAGTTGTCAAGGGGGATAAGACAAGGGCGTAACCCTTTAGTGATCTGAAGCGTATCTATTCAAAAGGGTTTTTAATAACTTTTGCTGTGGTAAGCGTGGGTGTAGCCCACATTTACCACAGCAAAAGTTGCAGGAGTGTATGAAGAAAGCAGGTCTGAACTGAATGGATGGTCAGGCGTTATACATGTACCAGAACACGCCAAATGATCAGCGTGGTACGCAAGTTCCTAACAATACAGGCAACAACGGAAATAGGAGGGCACCCAAGGATAATGGTTCATCTTGGCTCATGCGCTCTGTCCTCATCGCCGTTGTTGTACTGCTGGGTTGGTATCTTTTCCAAATCTTTTTTACGCAAAGCAACACGAGTGCTAACTCTGGCTCCACTGTTGTAGAAATACCATACAGCCAGTTTTACCAAGAGGTACAAAATAACAACGTCGCAACTGCAGTTTTTCAAGGTCAAGATGTAACGGGGAACTTTAAGCAGCCGGTTACTGTGATAGATGCTAATGGCATGAAAAAAGGCCCTGCCATTGCATATCACTTTACCGCACTGCCCAATTCTGACCCCGCGCTCACTAATTTGTTAATTCAGCATGGTGTGAAATTTGAGGCTAAGCCCGCTAATGACAACAGTGTTTTAGTGGGCGTGCTCATTAACCTCTTGCCATTGTTGCTACTGGTCGGTGCCTTCGTCTTCATTGCTCGACGTGCAACGCAGAGTCAACAGAACATTTTTAGCTTCGGCAAGAGTCGTGCCAAGCTGGTGTTAGAAGACAGGCCGAGTACGACATTTGCCGATGTCGCAGGTGTCGATGAAGCCAAGAACGATCTCGTTGAGATTGTCGAGTTCCTCAAGACACCACAGAAGTTCCAACGCCTGGGGGGCAAGATTCCACGTGGTGTGTTGCTCGTAGGACCGCCAGGAACTGGTAAAACACTATTAGCACGGGCTGTCGCTGGCGAAGCTGCAGTTCCCTTCTTCTCCATGAGCGGCTCTGAGTTCGTCGAAGTGCTGGTTGGTGTTGGTGCCAGTCGCGTCCGTGACCTGTTTGATCAGGCCAAGAAGGCATCTCCAAGTATCATCTTCATTGATGAAGTCGACGCTGTAGGTCGTCAACGCGGTTCAAGCATCAATAGCAACGATGAGCGTGAGCAGACCCTCAACCAGTTGCTCGTTGAAATGGATGGCTTCGACGCACGTCAAGCTGTTGTGGTGATCGCCGCTACCAATCGGCCCGATGGACTTGATAAAGCCCTGCTGCGGCCTGGACGCTTTGATCGTCGTGTGACGGTGGACCGCCCGGACTGGAACGGTCGTCTTGCGATTCTGAAGATTCACGTCCGCAACGTACCGCTGGCAAGGGATGTTAATCTCATAAGCATTGCTCGCTCCACACCTGGCATGGTAGGCGCAGACCTAGCTAACCTTGTCAATGAGGCTGCCCTGCTTGCTGCACGACGCAATCTAGACCAAGTAACGCAAAACTGTTTCGATGATGCCTTGGACAAAGTTCTTCTCGGCGCTGAACGTCCTCTCATTCTAAGCGAGGAAGACTTAAATGTCGTTGCCTACCACGAGGGTGGGCATGCCTTGACGGGACTCTTACAAGAGAACGTCGATCCAGTTACAAAGGTCACTATTATTCCTCGCGGCCAAGCCCTTGGCGTGACACAGTATACGCCGCTGGATGACCGCTACAACTACTCAAGGGAATTCCTGGAGTCGCAACTGGTTACTGCACTAGGTGGTCGTGCTGCTGAAGAAGTTGCTATTGGGCGTGTCACCACAGGCGCGGAGAACGACCTGCAGCGCGTTACCTCTATTGCCCGCCAAATGGTCACACGCTGGGGCATGAGTCAGCGCCTTGGCAACATCTCATACAGCGAGCGGGAAGATCCTTTTGCAGGTACAGCATTGGCAACGGGTTCCCGTGAATATAGTGATCGCACAGCCTCGGTTATCGACGAGGAGGTCAGTAGTATTGTCAAGCGCGCTCACACACGTGCCCTCTCGCTGCTCGCAGAGCAACGTGCGACGCTGGATCGTATTGCCAAGGAGCTACGTCTGCACGAAACTCTCGATGCTCGTCGACTACGTGAGATTATGATTGAGACGGGAGCTATTGCGTTCGCCCCTGCCTCCTATCGCGCATCTAGCATGGCTTAAAAAAAAGGAAAGTTTTGTGGTGTTCTTGAGCACCACAAAACTTTCCTTATAAGAGCCCTATCTTTTTGCTCAGTTTGAAGGTGAAAGACCTGCATGGGTTTGGATAACGGTGAGAATATCCTGCGTCTTGAAGGGTTTGACGATATAATCCTTTGCCCCAACCAGGCGGCCTTTGAGACGCTCTAGCACACCATCGCGCCGCGAGAGCATGACGATTACCGTATTGCTAAGCAGTGGTCTAGCTTTCAGATGACGAGCAACCTCGTAGCCATCCATCTTGGGCAAACCAATATCAAGCAAGACAACATCTGGCCTGCGCGCCTCCGGAGACGTAAACCACTGCATGGCCTCAACACCATCTACGAAGCCTTTCACCTCAAAACCTTCCCGCCCCAAACTCGTTTCAATGATTTTGCGTACGGTTGCTGAATCATCGATAACCATGATGAATTTGCTCATAGGAGTGCCCTCTTTCTCTCACCCTCGCTCTATACCAATTATATCCAACAGTATGGGGAAACTGTATCACGCAAATGATGTTACCATAGAAATTCGTTAGATAGCAACCGCTATGGCATTAAGATTGTCTTAAGAAATAGGACTGTGGTGTTTTTAACGATACAAATCTAGGTGTAGCCTCTT